>NZ_JBEOSD010000079.1:0-34467 GCF_040302735.1 Streptomyces sp. NPDC097619
CGCCCGGTTACATTTCGAACCCGGAAGCTAAGCCTTTCAGCGCCGATGGTACTGCAGGGGGGACCCTGTGGGAGAGTAGGACGCCGCCGAACAATATTTCAAGGACCCTTGGTCCCAGCGTTCACGCTGGGACCAAGGGTCCTTTTTTGTTTTCCGTACTTCTTTGCCGAAGCGCGGCCGCAGGGCGGTTGCGCGAGAATGACAGCGGTACCCCGACCGACAGGAGTCACACCCATGTCCACCAACTCTCCCGACGACCGTCCGGAGCGCGAGCCGCGACGCCGCGACGACGACCGGGGTGGCGACCGCGGAGGCTACCGCCGCGACGACCGCGGTGGCGACCGTGGTGGCTTCCGCCGCGATGACCGTGGCGGTCGGCCGGGCGGGGACCGCGGTGGCTACCGTTCCTCCGGCGGCGACCGGGGTGGCGACCGTGGCGGTTTCCGCCGGGATGACCGCCCGTCCGGTGACCGTGGCGGCTTCCGCCGTGACGACCGTCCCTCGGGCGACCGTGGCGGGTTCCGTCGCGACGACCGTCCGTCCGGCGACCGTCCCTCCTTCCGTCGCGATGACCGTCCCTCGGGCGACCGTGGTGGGTTCCGTCGTGACGACCGGGGTGGGGACCGTCCCTCCTTCCGCCGTGACGACGACCGGGGTGGCGACCGCGGCGGCTTCCGCCGCGACGACCGTCCCTCCGGTGACCGTGGCGGCTTCCGTCGCGACGACCGTCCCTCCGGTGACCGTGGCGGGTTCCGCCGGGATGACCGTCCCTCGGGCGACCGTGGCGGGTTCCGCCGGGATGACCGTCCCTCGGGCGACCGTGGCGGGTTCCGTCGCGACGACCGTCCGTCCGGCGACCGTCCCTCCTTCCGTCGCGATGACCGTCCCTCGGGCGACCGTGGTGGGTTCCGTCGTGACGACCGGGGTGGGGACCGTCCCTCCTTCCGCCGTGACGACGACCGGGGTGGCGACCGCGGCGGCTTCCGCCGCGACGACCGTCCCTCCGGTGACCGTGGCGGCTTCCGCCGTGACGACCGTCCCTCCGGCGACCGTGGCGGCTTCCGTCGCGACGACCGGGGCAGCGACCGTCCCCCCTTCCGGCGTGACGACCGCCCGTCCGGTGGTTTTCGTCGTGAGGACGACCGGGGTGGCGACCGTGGCGGCTTCCGTCGCGATGACCGCCCGTCCGGCGACCGCGGTGGGTTCCGTCGCGACGACCGGGGCAGCGACCGTCCCCCCTTCCGGCGTGACGACCGTCCGTCAGGTGACCGTGGCGGCTTCCGTCGCGACGACCGCCCCTCGGGCGACCGTGGTGGCTTCCGTCGCGACGACCGGGGTGGGGACCGTCCCTCCTTCCGCCGTGACGACGACCGAGGTGGCGACCGCGGCGGCTTCCGCCGCGATGACCGCCCGTCCGGCGACCGTGGCGGCTTCCGCCGTGACGACCGGGGCGGCGACCGCCCCTCCGGCGGGTTCCGCCGTGACGACCGGCCGTCCGGTGACCGTGGTGGGTTCCGTCGCGACGACCGCCCCTCCGGTGACCGTGGCGGCTACGGGCGTCGCGACGACCGGGGTGGGGACCGCCGTGACGACCGTGGCGGCTACCGCGGTGGCGACCGTCGGGACGACCGGGGTGGCTACGGCCGCCGTGACGACCGGGACCGGGACTTCCGGGACCGTGACCGCGAGCCCGTGAAGCGGCTGCCCATCGACGAGGACGTCACCGGCGACGAGATCGACGCCGATGTGCGTCAGGAGCTCATGAGCCTGCCCAAGGGCCTGGCCGAGGAGGTCTCCCGGAACCTGGTCATGGTCGCGCGGCTCATCGACGAGGAGCCCGAGCAGGCGTACGCGTACTCGCGGATCGCCCTGCGGCTGGCCTCGCGCGTCGCCGCCGTCCGCGAGGCCGCCGGGTTCGCCGCGTACGCCACGCAGAAGTACAGCGAGGCCCTGGCCGAGTTCCGTGCGGCGCGCCGCATGACCGGTTCCGTCGAGCTGTGGCCCGTCATGGCCGACTGCGAGCGCGGTCTGGGCCGCCCGGAGCGTGCCCTGGCCATGGCCGGTGAGCCCGAGGTCGCGAAGCTGGACAAGGCCGGTCAGGTCGAGATGCGGCTCGTGGCCGCCGGCGCCCGGCGGGACATGGGGCAGCTCGACGCCGCCATCGTGACCCTCCAGAGCCCCGAGCTGGCCTCCAGCTCCGTGCAGCCCTGGACGGCCCGCCTGCGGTACGCGTACGCCGACGCCCTCCTCGCGGCCGACCGCGAGGAAGAGGCCCGCGACTGGTTCTCCAAGGCCGCCGAGGCCGACAAGGACGGCACCACCGACGCCGCGGACCGTCTCGCCGAGCTGGACGGCGTCGAGTTCGTCGACGCGATGGACGAGGACGCCGACGAGGACGAGAACGGTCAGGACCGCGACCGCGGCGACGACCGTGACGACCGTGACGACCGCGACGACCGCGACGGTGCCGACGACCGCGACCGCGGCTTCGACCGTGACGAGGACGAGGCCGACGAGGACGACGACGAGGACGGCCAGGACCCGGCCGAGGTCGCGCGCGCCGAGGCGGCCTCCGACGTGGCCGAGTACTACGACGAGGACGACGAGGAGTACGAGCCCGTCGAGGACCGCTCCGGCAAGCGGGACTGATCCCGCGATCCACCCGGGCGGATCCCGCCCGGGTGGGCACGTGGGCACGTGAGGAAGGGGCGGCACCCGACGGGTGCCGCCCCTTCCTCACGTCCGGGCCCGGCGGCCCGGCGGCCTCAGGCCAGGCTGCGCAGGACCAGGCCGGTGGCCGGCTTGGGGCCGAAGGACGTCGACTTGCGGGGCATGGTGACGCCCTGCCGGGCCAGCTCCCGCACCACTTCCTCCTTGACGGGGTGCATGAGGACGGCCGTGCCGCCGTGCCGCTCCGCCATCTCCACCGTCGCCGCGGTGTCGTGGATGTAGGTGATGTGCTCGGGGGAGTCCGGGACCTGCCACACGTGCTCCAGCAGCGTGGCGTGGAGCACCGAGGCGTCCAGGCTGCGCCAGGCCTCGGGGCGGTCGGCGCGGACCGTGGCCTCGATGAGCCGCGGGTCCGGGTCCGTGACCAGGTGGAAGCCGCCGTCGCCGGCCAGCAGGAAGGCGTTCCCGTCCACCGCCGCCTCCGCGAGGACCTTCATGGCGCCCTCCAGCGGACCCGCCACCGGGCGCACCCGGAACCGGCCCTCCAGTGCGTCCAGGGCCTCGGAGACCGGCAGTCGGCGCAGCATCCGGTGGATGGCGCGGACCTGGAGGGGGTAGCGGGCCGTGTCCACGAGGAGGACGAGGCCGTGGTCCCAGGGGCCCGGGCCGTCCTGCTCGGACTGGAGCCGCAGGTACGTGGCCCAGCGGTGGTGGCCGTCGGCGATCAGGGCCTGGCGGCGGGACAGGTCCTCGGTGACCGCCGTCAGGTCCGTCGGATCCGTAACGGCCCACAGGCGGTGCCGGACCCCGTCCTCGGTGGTCGTGGCCAGCAGCGGCTCCGCCTCGACGGTCCGGTCGACGACGGCGGCGGCGCCCGTGCGGGTCCCGTCCCCGCGGTAGGTGAGGAGCAGGGGCTCCAGGTTCGCGGAGGTGGCGCGCATCAGGCCGGCCCGGTCGGTGACCACCTCCGGCATGACGTCCTCGTGCGGCAGCACCACTCCGGCGTCGGCGGGGGACAGGGCCAGGGCCCCGATCAGACCGCGCTGGACCAGATCGCCGTTGCGCTGCTCGTACACGTACAGGGCCGGGTCCGGGTCCGCGCTCAGCACGCCCTCGGCCAGCCAGTCGGCGAGGGTGCGGGCGGCGAGCAGGTTGCGGGCCTCGGGGGTGGCGGCCTGCGGCAGGATCAGCCGGACGATGTTGTGCGGGTCCGCCGACTCCAGGTGGTTCAGTCCGTCGGGCCGCACCACGACGTCGTACGGCGGCGAGGTGACGGCGGCGAGGCTGCCGACCCGGTCGCGGACGTAGCGCAGTCCGGGAAAGGGGAGGAGGCTCAGCCCCTGTTCGCCCGCAGGCCCAGTTGTGGTCATTGCTGCATGGTAAGTGGCGTCTCGCGATGCGGGATGATCGGGGGAGATCATTCGATCGGATCCCGGGGGCCGGGTGCTCCCGGGAGGTCCAGGATCCCCGGTCCGGGGGATCCGCTACGACGAGGAGCGGACTTCGATGACCCGGCAGAGCAGGACCAGCCCCGCGGGCAGTGAGCGCGCGCTCCACCTGGCGTACGACACGGCCCTGCTGGACCTCGACGGCGTGGTGTACGCCGGGGGGCTGGCCATCGAGCACGCCGTCCCCTCGCTGGCGGAGGCCCGGGGGGCGGGGATGCACCTGGCGTACGTCACCAACAACGCGCTGCGGACCCCGGACGCCGTGGCCGCGCACCTGACGGAGTTGGGGGTGCCGACCGAGGCCGGTGAGGTGATCACCTCCGCGCAGGCGGTGGCCCGGCTGATCTCCGAGCAGCTGCCCGCCGGGTCGAAGGTGCTGGTGATCGGTGGGGAGGGGCTGCGGGTCGCGCTGCGCGAGCGGGGTCTGGAGCCGGTGGAGTCCGCGGAGGACGGGCCGGTGGCGGTGGTGCAGGGGTACGGCGGCCCGGAGCTGCCCTGGGGCCGTTTCGCGGAGGCCGCGTACGCCATCGCGCGCGGGGTGCCCTGGTACGCCTCCAACACGGACCTGACCATCCCGGGGGCGCGGGGGATCGCGCCGGGCAACGGGGCGGCGGTGGAGGTCGTGCGGATCGCGACGGGTGCGGAGCCGCAGGTGGCGGGGAAGCCGTTGCCGCCCATGCACCGGGAGACCATCCTGCGGACCGGGGCGCGGCGGCCGCTGGTGGTCGGGGACCGGCTGGACACCGACATCGAGGGTGCCTTCAACGGCGAGGTGGACTCGCTGCTGGTGCTGACCGGGGTGACGGACGCGGCGCGGTTGCTGGCGGCGGAGCCGCGGCACCGGCCCACCTACGTGGACGCCGACCTGCGGGGCATGCTCACCGGGCAGCCGGAGGTGACGGGCGGGGTCGACGGTTTCCGGTGCGGGTCCTGGACGGCCGCGGTACGCGGTGACGAGCTGGTCCTGGAGCGGGCGGGCGGGGCGCCGGGTGACCCGGTGGCGGCCGGCGGGGAGCGGATGGACGGGCTGCGGGCGCTGTGCGCGGCGGCCTGGACGCACGCCGGGGAGGGGTCCTGCGGACTGGACGCGGGGAAGGCGCTGGCGCTGCTCGGGCTGTGAGCGTGCGCCGAGGGGGCCGGTCCGGGCCGTCGTGGTCCGGGCCGGCCCCCGGTGCTCTCGGTGCTCTCGGTGCTCCCGGGGTTCAGGTCCGGGGTGGCGGCTGCCGGGGCTCGTCGGCTGCCGGTCCGGGGCGGGAGGGCGGGCCCGCCGGATCAAGATCATCGGGGACTCTCGTCCTGCCGGGAGGGTAGGCTAACCTAACCTGCGTGTTGGTCGAGAGTCCCCCCGAAAAGAGCGCGGCGGCGCAGCCCACCGCGGAGCGCTCCCGCCACGCGGTGCGCGCCGCGGGCCTGCTCGCAGCGCTCGGCTTGCTGGCCCTGGTCATGGTCGCGAGCATCGCCGTCGGCGCCAAGCCCATGTCCCTGGACGAGGTCTGGCACGGCCTGTTTCACTACACCGGAACCGTCAACGACGTGGTCGTGCACGACCTGCGGGTGCCGCGCACCCTCCTCGGGGTCCTGGTCGGGGCGGCCCTCGGCCTCTCCGGGGCGGTGATGCAGGCCCTGACCCGCAACCCGCTCGCCGAGCCCGGACTCCTCGGGGTCAACGCGGGCGCCGCCGCCGCGGTCGTCACCGCCATCAGCTTCTTCGGGGCCACCTCGCTCGACGAGTTCGTCTGGTACGCCTTCGTCGGCGCCGCCGTCGTCTCGGTCCTCGTGTACGTCCTCGGCGGCAGCCGCACCGCCACCCCGGTCCGACTGGCCCTCGCGGGCACCGCCGCCAGCGCGGCCCTCGTCGGCTACATCAACGCCGTCCAGCTCACCGACAGCAAGGCCCTCGACAAACTGCGGTTCTGGACCGTCGGCTCGCTGTCCTCCGCGAACACCGAGACCATCGGCCAGGTGTGGCCCTTCATCGTGACCGGCGCGGTGCTCGCCCTGGCCCTGGGCCGCCCCCTGAACGCCATGGCCATGGGCGACGACACCGCCCGCGCGCTCGGCGCCCACCTGACCCGGACCCGGGTCGGCGCCATGGTGGCCATCACCCTGCTGTGCGGGGCGGCCACCGCGGCCTGCGGCCCGATCACCTTCGTCGGCCTGATGGTCCCGCACCTCGTGCGGCTGATCACCGGCCCGGACATGCGCTGGCTGCTGGCCTACTCGGCGGTGCTCTCCCCGGTGCTGCTGCTCGGCGCCGACGTGCTCGGCCGGGTCGTCACCCGGCCCTCGGAGCTCCAAGTCGGCATCGTCACCGCGCTCGTCGGCGGCCCCGTCTTCATCTACCTGGTACGCCGCAAGAGGATGGCCCAGCTGTGACCGTGAAACTGCGGGCCGGCACCCCCCGGCCGCGGACCCTGCGCGCCCCCGGCGGGCTCTCCCTGCGGGTGGAGCCGCGCGCCCTCGGCGTCGGTCTGCTGCTCACCGCCGCCGTCCTGGTCGTCGCGGTCCTCCTCATCGGGACCGGCGACTACCGCATCGCGCCCCTCGACGTGGTCAGGACCCTCATGGGCGACGGGCTGCCCTCGGACGAGTTCATCGTCAACGACCTGCGGCTGCCGCGGGTCCTCGTCGGCGTCCTCGTCGGCGCGGCCCTCGGCATGGCCGGATCCGTCTTCCAGTCGGTCTCCCGCAACGCGCTGGCCTCGCCCGACGTCCTCGGCTTCAGCTACGGCTCCTCCGTCGGCGCCCTCGTCGCCATCATCCTCTTCCACGCGGACGCCGGCACCGTCGCCGCCGGTGCCCTCGCCGGCGGCCTCCTCGCGGGCGCCGCCGTCTACCTGCTGGCCTGGAAACAGGGCGTGCACGGCTACCGGCTGGTCCTCGTCGGCATCGGCTTCTCCGCCATGCTCCTCGCCGGCGTGCAGTACCTGCTCACCAAGGCGCAGTACGTGGACGCCGCCCGCGCCACGGTCTGGCTGACCGGCTCCCTCGCGGGCCGCGACTGGGCGCAGGTCCGGCCGCTGCTCGGCACCTGCGCCGTGCTCTTCCCGCTGGTGCTGAGCCAGGGGCGGGCGCTGCGCGTGATGGAGATGGGCGACGACGCCGCGTACGCGCTGGGCGTGCGGGTCGAGCGCAGCCGGCTGCTCCTGATGCTCGCGGCGATCGTCCTGACCGCCGCCGGGACCGCCGCCGCCGGTCCGCTGGCCTTCGTGGCGCTGGCCGCCCCCCAGCTGGCCCGCCGCCTCACCCGCTCCCCGGGGGCGAACCCGCTGTCGGCGGCGCTCATGGGCGCCTTCCTGCTGCTGATCTCCGACTGGGGCGCACAGCGGGCCTTCGGCGCGGACCAGCTCCCGGTCGGCGTGGTCACCGGCCTCGTCGGCGGCATCTACCTGCTGTGGCTGCTGGTGACCGAGCGCAAGGCGGGACGGATTTGAGCCGGGAGGGCGGCGGGGCCGCCGTTCCCGGTGTCAGCAGCGGTTCCCAGGGTCCAGTGTCAAGGAGTACGGAAGTGCAGCGGCTCACCGCGGAGAACGTCACGCTCGGCTACGACCAGCGGATCATCGCCGAGAACCTGTCGGTGGAGATCCCCGACAACTCCTTCACCGTGATCGTGGGCCCCAACGCCTGCGGCAAGTCGACCCTGCTGCGCGCCCTGTCGCGGATGCTCAGGCCCACCGCCGGCCGGGTGCTCCTCGACGGGCAGGCCATCGGCACGCTCCCCGCGAAGAAGGTCGCGAAGACCCTGGGCCTGCTGCCCCAGTCCTCCATCGCCCCGGACGGCATCACCGTCGCCGACCTGGTCTCCCGCGGCCGGTACCCGCACCAGGGGCTGCTGCGCCAGTGGTCCCCGGAGGACGAGCGCGTGGTCCGGGAGGCCATGGAGTCCACCGGCGTCGCCGAACTCGCCGACCGGGCCGTGGACGAACTCTCCGGCGGGCAGCGCCAGCGCGTCTGGATCGCGATGGCCCTCGCCCAACAGACCCCCCTGCTGCTCCTCGACGAGCCGACCACCTACCTCGACATCCAGCACCAGATCGACGTCCTCGACCTGTGCGCCCAGCTCCACGAGGAGGAGGGCCGCACCCTCGTCGCGGTGCTCCACGACCTCAACCACGCGGCCCGCTACGCCACCCACCTGATCGCCCTGCGCGGCGGCGAGGTCATCGCGGAGGGGCCGCCCTCGGAGATCGTCACGGCCGAGCTGGTCGAACGGGTCTTCGGGCTGCGCTGCCAGGTCATCGAGGACCCCGAGACCGGCACCCCGCTCGTGGTCCCCGCCGCACGGCAGGCCAGGCCGCGCAGGACGGCCGCCCCCGCCTGAGAGCCCGAGCGGACGGGGCCCGGGGGATCAGAGCAGCGAGCGGAGCTTCAGCAGGTCCCGGAAGCCCGCCTCCAGCTTCACCCGACCCGAGGCCCAGGCCCGCGCGAAGTCCAACCGCCCCTCCACCATCGCGACCAGGTCGTCCCCGGTCATGGCCAGTCTGATCGCGGCCTTCTCCCGGGGCGGACCAGGCTCGGTGGACCCCACCTCGATCCGGCCGTCCTTCAACCGGCCCGTGAACGTGGTGTCCAGGTCGGTCAGGTGGCAGCTCAGGGAGCGGTCCGGCGCGGCCGCGCCGCGCACCGCCCCGTCCGCCCGGGTCAGGTTCTCGGACAGCCGCTCCAGCGCGGCCCGGCACTCTTCGATCGTCGCCATGGTGCCCCGACCGTACCGCAGGGCGCGGCCCGCTCCGGCGGTCGAGCCACCCGCCCCCGGCCGTCCCCGCCCGCGCCCCGCACGGCACCGGAGCCCGTCCGTCCGGTCCGCCGGCGGACCCGGTCCGGCCACGGACCCCTCTCCCGCGCCCCACGGCGTCCGCCGGCGGACCGCACGGCTCATCGGACGCTCATCGCGGCCGGTCAGGGTGGTCCGCTCGGGGCGCGCCACGCGGTAGCGTCGGGGGCATGACCGACGCCCTCCCGGACCCCGCCGACGCGGCCGGGGCCCCCGCCGCCGCGCTCGACGAGCCCGCCGCGCCCGCCCCGCTCGGGGTGGAGCGCACCCCCACCGGACTGCCCGCGATCGACGCCGGGCTGGAGCGGCTGGCCGAGGCCGACCACCTCCCGGCGGACGGGCACGCCGCGGTGTACGAGGATGTCCACCGGGGACTGCGCGACGCGCTGACCGCGCTCGACGCGCACCCCGCCCCCGGTCCGAACGAAAACAGGAGCTGAACCCAACGTGGCAGGAGTGGCACGCCGCCGACTGGACGCCGAACTGGTGCGCCGCAAGATGGCCCGTTCGCGGGAGCACGCGGCACAGCTGATCGCCGCCGGGCGGGTGACCGTCGCCGGGGCCACCGCGACCAAGGCCGCCACCCAGGTCGAGACCAGCGCCGCCCTCGTCGTCCTCAAGGACGACAGCGATCCGGACTACGTCTCCCGCGGCGGCCACAAGCTCGCCGGGGCCCTGGCCGCCTTCACCCCCCTCGGCCTGACCGTGGCGGGCCGGCGCGCCCTGGACGCCGGCGCCTCCACCGGCGGGTTCACCGACGTCCTGCTGCGCGCGGGCGCCGGCCACGTCGTCGCGGTCGACGTGGGCTACGGCCAGCTGGCCTGGTCCCTGCAGAGCGACGAACGGGTCACCGTCAAGGACCGCACCAACGTCCGCGAGCTGACCGTCGAGCAGATCGACGGCATCCCCGTGGACCTCGTCGTCGGCGACCTGTCCTTCATCTCCATCGGGCTCGTGCTGCCCGCTCTGGTGGCCTGCACCGCGCCCGGCGCCGACCTGGTGCTCATGGTCAAACCGCAGTTCGAGGTCGGCAAGGAACGACTGGGCAGCGGGGGCGTCGTACGCAGCCCCGAGCTGCGGGCCGAAGCCGTGCGCGAGGTCGCGCGGCAGGCGGCCGGACAGGGACTGGGCGTGCTCGGGGTCACCGCGAGCCCGCTGCCCGGCCCCTCGGGCAACGTCGAATACTTTCTGTGGATGCGGGCGGGCGCACCGGCACTCGACCCGGCGGATGTGGACCGTGCAGTGGCGGAGGGGCCGCAGTGACGACTTCAGGTTCAGGGGCGGGACCCGCGGGACGACCGGACGGGACGGGGGCCACCGGAGCGGAACCGGCCGGGCACCCGGCCGACGGCGACACCGCCACGATCCCCGGCGCCGCCGAGTGCGCCGGACCGGACGGCGCCCCGCGCACCGTCTTCCTCCTCGCCCACACCGGCCGGCCGGCCGCCATCCGCAGCGCGGAACTGGTCGTCAAGGGCCTCCTGCGGTGCGGGCTGCGGGTACGGGTGCTGGCCCACGAGGCCGCCGACCTGCCCCTGCCCGACTCCGTGGAACTCGTCGACGAGCAGGCCCCCGGCCCCCTCGACGGCTGCGAGCTCCTCATCGTCCTCGGCGGCGACGGGACCCTGCTGCGCGGGGCCGAGTTCGCCCGCGAGTCCGGGGTCCCCATGCTCGGCGTCAACCTGGGCCGCGTCGGCTTCCTCGCCGAGGCCGAGCGCGACGACCTCGACCAGGTCGTGGACCGCGTGGTCACCCGCACCTACGAAGTCGAGGAGCGGATGACCCTCGACGTGCTCGTCCGCTCCAACGGCGACCTGGTCCACACCGACTGGGCACTGAACGAGGCCGCCGTCCAGAAGGTGTCCCCCGAGCGGATGCTCGAAGTGGTCCTGGAGATCGACGGCCGTCCGGTCACCGGCTTCGGCTGCGACGGCATCGTCTGCGCCACCCCCACCGGCTCCACCGCCTACGCCTTCTCCGCCGGCGGACCCGTGGTCTGGCCCGAGGTCGAAGCCCTGCTGATGGTGCCGATCAGCGCGCACGCCCTCTTCGCGAAGCCGCTGGTGACCTCCCCCGACACGGTGCTCGCCGTCGAGGTGCAGAGCGGCACCCCGCAGGGCGTCCTGTGGTGCGACGGGCGCCGGACCCTGGAGCTCCCCGCGGGCGCCCGCGTGGAGGTCCGCCGGGGCAGCGTCCCCGTACGCCTGGCCCGCCTCCACCACGCCTCCTTCACCGACCGGCTCGTCGCCAAGTTCGCCCTCCCGGTCTCCGGCTGGCGCGGCGCCCCGCACTGAGCCCCACCCGCGCACCGGCCGTCCCCCCGCCCCCGCCCGGCGCGGGGGGACGGCGTACAACGAGCGGCTGGGGGATGGGTCACATCCTCCGGGCGGTTCCCGGGACCCATCCGCCCATTCGGTGACAGGTGACACGGTGGGGTCACATGTCACCCCGCAAACCTCGGTATGGTCGGACCGTGCTTGAGGAGATGCGGATACGGTCGCTCGGAGTCATCGACGACGCGGTGGTCGAGCTGTCGCCCGGCTTCACCGCGGTGACCGGCGAGACCGGCGCGGGCAAGACGATGGTGGTCACCAGCCTCGCCCTGCTGCTCGGCGGCCGGGCCGACCCGGCCCTGGTGCGTATCGGCGCCAAGGCCGCCGTCGTCGAGGGCCGGCTCGTCATGAGCCCCGACGCCCCCGCCGCCCTCCGCGCCGGCGAGGCCGGCGCGGAACTGGACGAGGGCGCCCTGCTCATCAGCCGTACCGTTTCCGCCGAAGGCCGCTCCCGCGCCCACCTCGGCGGCCGGTCCGTGCCCGTGGGCCTGCTCGGCGAACTCGCCGACGACCTCGTCGCCGTACACGGCCAGACCGACCAACAGGGACTGCTGCGCCCCGCCCGGCAGCGGCAGGCCCTGGACCGGTACGCGGGCGGGGCCGTCGCCGGCCCCCTGGAGAAGTACGCCGCCGCCCACCGCAGGCTCCGGACCGCCGCCGGCGAACTGGAGACCCTGACCACCCGGGCCCGCGAGCGCGCCCAGGAAGCCGACCTGCTGCGCTTCGGGCTGGAGGAGATCGCCGCCGTCGAGCCCCGCCCCGGCGAGGACGTCGAACTGGCCGCCGAGGCGGAACGACTCGGCCACGCCGAGTCCCTGGCCGCGGCCGCCGCCCTCGCGCACACCGCCCTCGCGGGCAACCCCGAGGACCCCGAAGGGGTCGACGCGGGCACCCTCGTGGCCGGGGCCCAGCGGGCCGTGGACACCGTGCGCGCCCACGACCCGGCGCTCGGCGCCCTCGCCGAACGCATCGGAGAGATCGGCATCCTGCTCGCCGACGTCGCGGGCGAGCTGGCCGGATACGCCGACGACCTGGACGCGGACCCGCTGCGGCTGGCCGCCGTGGAGGAGCGCCGGGCCGCGCTCACCCAGCTGACCCGGAAGTACGGCGAGGACGTGGACGCCGTCCTGGCCTGGGCCGAGCACGGCGCCGCCCGGCTCGCCGAGCTGGACGGCGACGACGACCGGATCGCGGAGCTCACCGAGGAACGGGACGCGCTGCGGGCCGAACTGTCCGGACTGGCCCAGGCCCTGACGGACGCCCGGACGGAGGCCGCCGACCGCTTCGCCTCCGCCGTCACCGCCGAGCTCGCCTCGCTGGCCATGCCGCACGCCCGGGTCACCATCGACATCCGGCAGACCGAGGCCGGCGACACGGCCGACTCGGTCGAGGTCGGCGGCCGCCCCGTGCTGTTCGGACCGACCGGCGCGGACGAGGTGGAACTGCTGCTCGCCCCGCACCCCGGCGCACAGCCTCGGCCCATCGCCAAGGGCGCCTCGGGCGGCGAGCTGTCCCGGGTCATGCTGGCCGTCGAGGTCGTCTTCGCGGGCTCCGACCCCGTCCCCACCTACCTCTTCGACGAGGTCGACGCGGGCGTCGGCGGCAAGGCCGCGGTGGAGGTCGGCCGGCGGCTCGCGAAGCTGGCGAAGTCGGCGCAGGTGGTCGTGGTCACGCACCTGCCGCAGGTGGCGGCCTTCGCGGACCGGCAGCTGCTGGTCGAGAAGACCAACGACGGATCCGTGACCCGCAGCGGGGTCACCGTCCTGGAGGGCGAGGACCGGGTGCGGGAGCTGTCCCGGATGCTCGCCGGCCAGGAGGACTCCGAGACCGCCCGCGCCCACGCCGAGGAACTGCTCGCGGCGGCCCGCGCCGACGCCTAGGACCGGCCCGTGCGCGCCCGCGCCGACGCCTGGGACCGGACGCCGTACGGACGCCCCTCTTCCGCGCCGCGCGGGGGAGGGGCGTCCGCGTGTACGGGGCCCGCTCCGGCGGGGCGGCGCGGGCCGGGGCCACCGAGGGCTCGTTTCGCGCGCCGGGGTGGGGGGCTCGCGCGCCCGGGCGGGGCGCGACCCGTGGTCCGGACGCGTACCGCTCGCGCGGGGGCACGCTTCCGTGCGCCCGAGGAGCCGGCGGCGGTCGGGGCCGACCGGAGAGCCCGGAACGCAGTTGCACCGTTTTCCCCAGGCCGGTGGCCTGCGGGGCCGCGCGGCGCGACGAACGGCCCGGCCCGGTGACCGGCCGGTACGGGGCTCATGGGTTCCAGGTGTCGCCCGTGTGGGTGATCCCTGGAGGGGTGTGACGCGATCCCGTACGGGATCCGCACCCGGACGGCCCCGGAACGCGCGTGCGGGCCGGCATCCTGAGCGCGGTCTTTCCTTTCCTTCCCCCTTCCTGTCCGTTCTCTTCCCTCACCAGGAGCCCCGGTTCACGTGAGCAGTACACCGGTCCCGCCGTACGGGCGCGCCGCGTTGCGCACCGTCCAGGTCCTCGGCGGCGGCAGCGCGGGCAGCAGCGCGCACGTACGGTCGCTGACCACGGGGCTCGCCGCCCGCGGGGTCCGGGTCACGGTGTGCGCGCCGGTCCGCACCGAGGGCGAGTTCGACTTCACCGGGGCGGGCGCCCGCTTCACCCCCGCCGCCGTGAGCGCCCTGCGGTCCGCGTGCGCGGGCGCCGACGTGGTCCACGCGCACGGCCTGCAGGCGGGCGTGCGGGCGGCCCTGGCGCTGCACGGGCGGCGGGTGCCGCTGGTGGTGACCTGGCAGGCCGGACCCGCCGTGGAAGGCCCGCTGGGGCAGCTCACGCGGCTGCTGGAACGGCGGGTGGCGCGGGCGGCCTCGGTGGTCCTCGGCGCCTCCTCCGACCAGGTGGACCTGGCCCGGCTGCGCGGGGCGCGGGACGCCCGGCTCGCGGCGGTGACGGTGCCCCCGGCGCGCGGCGCGGTCGCCCGCGGCAAGGAGAGCAAGATCCGGGCCGAACTCGGCGCGATGGGACGGCCGATGGTGGTCGCCGTCGGCAGCCTGGTGCCGCGCCGCGGATACCAGGTGCTGTTGGACGCCGCCCGGAACTGGCGCGGACTGGACCCGGCCCCGCTCCTCGTGATCGCGGGGGAGGGGCCCCAACGCCCGCTGCTGGAGCGCCGGATCGAGGCCGAGGGGCTGCCGGTGATGCTGCTCGGGCGGCGGGAGGACGTGCCCGAGCTGCTGGCCGCCGCGGACGTGGCGGTGCTGACCAGTCGGTGGGAGGCCCGCTCCCTGCTGGCCCAGGAGGCGCTGCGGTCGGGCGTGCCGCTGGTGGCGACGGCGGTCGGCGGGGTCCCCGACCTGGTCGGGGACGCCGCGGTGCTCGTGCCCTACGGGGACGCGGCCGCCCTCGACGGGGCCGTGACCGGGCTGTTGGCCGACCCCGGGCACCGGACGCGGCTGTCCGTCGCCGGACCGGCCCAGGCGGCGACCTGGCCCTCCGAGGACGACACCGTGGCGCAAGTGCTCGCGGTGTACGACGAACTGACGGAGCGCGGCCGGATCTGAGGCCGGATCGGCCGGTGTGGCGTCGGCCGGTCGGGGCGGTCGGTGCGGAGGCGGCCGGATTCCGGGGCGACTCGGGGCGACTCGGGGCGGCGTGGAGTGACTCGGATGGCGTGACCGGTGACCGTGCAATGTCACCGGTGACGGGGCCGGGTGACATGTGACCGGTGATCCACCGCCTTCGTCCCCGCCTCCCGGCCCGGCCGATCACCGCCGCGGCCCCGTCAGGAGGCCGTCGTGGGCGGGGGCCAGGCGGCCAGGGTCAGGTCGACCAGGGCCGTCAGATCGGCCCGCGGGGTGCCCGTGGCGGCCTGCACGGCCAGCCCGTAGGACAGGACGCAGACCTGCCGGGCCAGGAGCTCCGGATCCCGGTCGGCGGGCAGGTCGCCCTCGTCCCGGGCCCGTTCCAGGCGCTCGCGCAGCCGCCGTTCCCCCTGCCGGCGCCGCTCCGCGAGCTCCTCGCGCACCGCCGCGCCCGCCGCGCTCGTGGCCAGCGCGCTCTGCACCACCATGCAGCCCGGTCCGGTGCCGTCCGGTACCGAGGTCACCTCGACCACCCCGCGCAGCAGCCGTGCCACCACGGCGTGCGCGGTCGGCTCGGACAGGGCCTCCTCGTGGTGGCGGGCCGGGCCCTCCTCGTACCGCCGGACGGCCTTGCGGAAGAGCTCCTCCTTGTTGCCGTACGCGGCGTACAGGCTGGGTCGGCTGATGCCCATGGCCTCGGTGAGGTCGGCCAGTCCGGCGCCCTCGTAGCCCTGACGCCAGAAGACGCGCATGGCGCGGTCGAGGCCCTCGTCGAGGTCGAAACCGCGCGGTCGTCCCGTGCCCACGGCGACTCCCTTCCCGGAATGTGTCAGGTCCCCTTGGTTGTGTACCGATCGATACAGTACCGTGTCCCCAGTTCAATACCGATCGGTACAGAAGTGGGGAGATCCGGTGAGCGGACAGCTCGACGGCAAGGTGGCACTGGTGACCGGCGGCTCGCGGGGGATCGGGGCGGCGACCGCCCGGGCCCTGGCGGCCGAGGGGGCCTCCGTGGCCATCGGCTACGCGGCCTCGCGGGAGAAGGCCGAGGCCGTGGTGGCGCAGCTGGAGGAGTACGGGGTCAAGGCCGCGGCCTACCGGGCCGACCAGGCCGACCCCGAGGAGGTGGCCCGACTGGTGCGGACCGTCGCCGCCGACTTCGGGCGGCTCGACGTCCTCGTCAACAACGCGGGGGTGGCCGTCCTCGGCCGCACCGACGACGCCGAGCCGGACACGGCCGGCCTGGAGCGGCAGTTCGCCGTGAACGTGGGCGGGGTCGCCGCCGGGATCCGCGCCGCCGCCCCGCTCCTCGGCGAGGGCGGCCGGATCATCAGCATCGGCTCCAACCTGGCCGCCCGCCCCGGCATGCCCGGCGTGGCCGACTACGCCGCCACCAAGTCGGCCCTCGTCGGCTACACGAAGGGCGCGGCCCGCGACCTCGCCCCGCTGGGCATCACGGTCAACCTGCTCCAGTCCGGCTCGGTCGCCACCGACATGAACCCCGAGGACGGGCCCAGCTCGGACGCCCAGCGCGCCGCGAACGCCCTCGGCCGCTACGGCCGCCCCGAGGAGATCGCCGCGGGCGTGGTCTTCCTCGCGAGCCCCGGAGCCTCGTTCGTCACCGGTTCCGTCCTCACCATCGACGGCGGCTACCTGGCCTGACCGGCGGCCCGCACCGGCCCCGGGAACGGGGAGCCGCACCGAAAGCCCGCGCGACGACCCGCACCGGACGGGTGCCGGACCGCCCCGCCGACCCGCCGCCCGCGGCCCCTCCGCTCAGGAGGAGGCCGTGTGGCGGCGGGCCCGCAGCGCCAGGCTCAACGACAGCACCGTCTCCGGATCGTCCAGGTCGGTGCCCAGCAGCTCCGAGATCCGGGCCAGCCGGTTGTACAGGGTCTGCCGGTTCAGGTGCAGCTCGCGGGCGGTCTCCGCCTTGCGGCCGGCGTGCGCCAGGTACGTCTCCAACGTCGGCAGCAGCGCGGGCCGCGAACTCGTGTCGTGGGTGCGCAGCGGCCCGATGGCCCGCTCCACGAACGCCGCCAGGTCCGGGTGCTCGCGCAGCCGCCACAGCAACAGGTCGATGTCCAGGCGCCGCGCGTCGTACCAGGGCCGCGTCGGCAGCCCGTGCGCCGCGGTCGCCGTCTCCGCCGCGTGCCGCAGCCCCGCCGAGGCCGCCGCCCACCCCCCGGCCACGCCGACCACCACCACCGGCTGCCCGGCACCCGCCCGGTCCAGTCCGGCCCGCTCCACCCCGGCCCGCAGCGCCGCCGACACCCGGTCCGCCACCGCCGCCCGCTCCGACTCCGAGCGCAGCGCCAGCAGCAGCGGCACCCGCCCCTCCACCGGGCGCACCCCCAACAGCACCGGCACGCCCACCGAGGCCAGCTCCTCCAGCACCGCCCGGGCCAGCACCGCCCAGTTCCCCGACGGCCCCAGGTCCGAGGCCAGCCGCATCACCACCGGCAGCAACGGCTGCCCCTCCGCCGGCCGGAAACCCAACACGCGGGCCTGCGCCGGGGCGTCCTCCGCCGCGATCCGCCCCTCCGCCAGGTCCGTCAGGAAGTCCCCGCGGCCCCGCGCCGCCAGCTCCTCCTCCTGCCGGGCCTGCATCAGCACCACCGCCAGCACGCTCGCCGTCCGCTCCGCCGCGATCCGGTGCACCGGCAGCAGCGGCTGCGCCACCCCCAGCAGCACCAGCCGGGCCCGCACCGAGCCGCCCCCCGGCCCCCCGCCCGGCACGTCCACCAGCACCGCGTTCGCCGGCGGCCCCTCCGCCCGCGCCTCCCGCTGCCCCCGCAGCCCCTCCCAGATCTGCAAGGGGTCCGCGCCGACCTCGCCCGCGCCGCCCGCCGCCGCGTACAGCAGCTGCCCGTCGGGGGTCTCCAGGAACACCGGGTTCGCCGTGAAGTCCGCCAGGATCCGCAGCACCTGCGGGATGCCCCCGCCGCCCAGCAGGGCCTCCGTACAGCGCCGGTGCACCTCCTCCGCCCGCTGGAGCAGCGCGTAGTGCCCGTTGACGATCTCCGTGTGCACCTCCTCCGTCACCGTGACGAAGGGGACCTCCCGGTGCAGCTGCACCAGCGGCAGCCCGGCCGCCCGGGCCGTCTCCACCAGCGTGGCCGGGAGCCGCTGGAACCGCGGCCCCAGCTCCACCACCAGCGCCGCGATGCCCCGGTCCGCCAGCCGCCGCACGAAGGCCCGCTGCTCGGCCGGCCGGGTGCCCAGCCCCAGCCCCGTGGTCAGCAGCAGCTCCCCGCCCTTGAGGAGGGAGGCGATGTTCGGTACCTCGCCCGCGTGCACCCACCGCACGGTCCGGCCCAGCCGGTCCGCACCCGCCACGACCTCCGGCAGCCCGCTGCGCAGACCCGGCAGCTCCAGCGCCCGCTGAACGGTGATCCCGCCCTGGTTGTCCATAGCGCGGAAGGTACCGGCCGCCCCCGGCCCCGCACATCACCCGGGGCCCCGGGCCGCGCCACCGCCCACCCGCCGCACCGCAACTCACCGACCCGCACGGCCCGTTGCCCGCACACCCGCCCCCGATGTGGCGTACGTCACCGGTCGCGTCGTCCCCACGGGCCCGCCCGACCGTCCCCGCGAGCCGGACGCGCGCACCCGGACACCGGACGGGCGGCCCCGCCGGGCCGCCCGCCGCACCCGTCCCGCGGGCCGCTCAGCCGGGGAGGATGTTGTGGTTGAAGCGGAACACGTTGTCCGGGTCCCACTCCCGCTTCACCGCCGCCAACCGCCGCGCGTTCTCCGCGCCCACCCCGGCCACCACCCGGTCGGGGCCCTCGTCACCGATGAAGTTCAGGTACACGTCCCCCGTCGACCACGGCCGCGACCCGGCCCGCACCTCCCGCACCCACTCCCGGCACCGCTCGTCGTCCGCCGGATCCGACCAGATCGCGAACGGGTGCACCGCCCACGGCGCCCCCCGGTACGGCACCGGCCACTCCCGGGGCCCCGCCGCGATCGCCCCGCCCTGCGGGAACACGATGTGCTGGGTCCCGGTCGGCACCGGCATCGCCTCGCCCAGCGCGCAGAAGGCGTCCACGAACGCGTCCGGCAGGCCCGTCAGGTACTCGGCCGACCAGTGGTTCCGCAGCCCGGGCGGATCGTCGATCATGCACTGGAGATCGGCGTACGGGATCTCCGTGACCATCTCCACCACGTGCTCCACCGCCAGCAGCGGCCCCGCCAACGGCCGCAGCCCGGCCTCCGGGCCCGCGTACGTCAACAGCGCCGCGCACAACCGCCGCCCCACCAACTCCGGCGGCAGGAACTCCTCCGGCGGACCGGTCAGGTACAGCACCCCGCCGCTCGCCTCCCGCGGCCCGCCCTCGATGACCTCCCGGAACGCCCGCAGCACCGCGGGAGCGTGCTCGGGCAGGTACATCAGGAAGGCCATCGACATGTGCGGCAGGGGGTGCAACCGCAGGGTCAGCGCCGTGGCCACGCCGAAGTTCCCGCCGCCGCCGTGCAGCGCCCAGAACAGCTCCGGCTCCTCCTCGGCGTCCGCCGTCACCCGCCGGCCGTCCGAGGTGACCAGCTCCACGGAGACGAGGTTGTCCACCGCCAGCCCGAAGGCCCGGTCCAGCCAGCCCGAGCCACCACCGAGCACGTACCCGCCCACGCCGGTCGTCGAGGCCCGCCCACCGGTCGTCGCCAGGGCGTGCGGGGCGCAGGCCCGGTCGAGCGCGCTCATGGTGGCCCCGCCCGCCACGCGGACGGTCCGGGAGGCCGGGTCCACCTCGACGCCGTCCATCCGTCTCAGGTCCACCACGAGCGCCCCGTCGGCGACGGCCGTGCCGGCCACGCTGTGCCCGCCGCCGCGCACCGCGATCGGCAGGTCCAGATCGCGGCCGAAGCGGACGGCGCGCACCACGTCCTCGGGCCCGGCGCACTGCGCGATCACCGCGGGGCGCCGGTCCACCAGGGCGTTGAAGACGGACCGGGCTCCGTCGTACCCCGGATCCTCCGGGGCGAGGACCGTGCCGTGCAGGTCCTCGCGGAGCGCGGCCAGTGCCGTGTGGGCCTTCGAGAGCGGGATCATGGCCGCCCCCTTCCGACGGGGCGAAGAGGTCAGACCCTTCCAGCCTAGTCAGCCCCCGTACGCCCCGCTCGCCGTGAGTCGCAGGGCGGTGTCGATGAGCGGGACGTGGCTGAAGGCCTGTGGGAAGTTGCCCACCTGCCGCTGGAGCGCCGGGTCCCACTCCTCGGCGAGGAGACCCAGGTCGTTGCGGAGGGAGAGCAGCTTCTCGAAGAGGCGTCGGGCCTCGTCCACCCGTCCGATCATGGCCAGGTCGTCGGCCATCCAGAACGAGCAGGCCAGGAAGGCTCCCTCGTCGCCCTCCAGCCCGTCCACCCCGGCCTCCTCGCCGGCGGTGGGGTAGCGGAGGATGAAGCCGTCGGGGGTGGACAGTTCCCGCTGGATGGCCTCGATGGTGCCGATGACGCGCTTGTCGTCGGGCGGCAGGAAGCCCATCTGCGGGATGAGCAGCAGCGAGGCGTCGAGCTCCTTGGAGCCGTAGGACTGCGTGAAGGTGTTGCGTTCCTTGTCGTAGCCCCTCTCGCAGACGTCGCGGTGGATCTCGTCGCGCAGCTCCCGCCAGCGTTCCAGCGGCCCGTCGGCGTCCCCGGACTCCACGAGCTTGATGGTGCGGTCCACCGCCACCCAGGCCATCACCTTGGAGTGCACGAAGTGCCGGCGGGGTCCGCGGACCTCCCAGATGCCCTCGTCGGGCTCGTTCCAGTGGGTCTCCAGGTAGCGGATCAGCTTCAGCTGGAGCACGGAGGCGTAGTCGTTGCGGGCCAGCCCGGACATGTGGCCCAGGTGCAGGGCCTCGGTGACCTCGCCGTACACGTCGAGCTGGAGCTGGTGGGCTGCGCCGTTGCCGACGCGGACCGGACGGGAGCCCTCGTAGCCGGGCAGCCAGTCCAGCTCGGTCTCGCCGAGCTCGCGTTCGCCCGCGATCCCGTACATGATCTGCAGGTTCTCCGGGTCCCCGGCGACGGCCCGCAGCAGCCACTCGCGCCAGGCGCGGGCCTCCTCGCGGTAGCCGGTGCGCAGCAGCGAGGACAGGGTGATCGCCGCGTCCCGCAGCCAGGTGTAGCGGTAGTCCCAGTTCCGGACCCCGCCGATCTCCTCGGGCAGGGAGGTGGTGGGCGCCGCCACGATGCCGCCCGTGGGGGCGTAGGTGAGGGCCTTGAGGGTGATCAGGGAGCGGACCACGGCCTCGCGGTACGGGCCGTGGTAGGTGCACTGGGCCACCCAGTCCCGCCAGAACTCCTCGGTGGCCTCCAGGGCGGCCTCGGGTTCGGGGAGGGCCGGGGGCTCCTTGTGGGAGGGCTGCCAGCTGATGGTGAAGGCGATCCGGTCCCCGGGGGCCACCGTGAAGTCGGAGTAGGTGGTGAGGTCCTTGCCGTGGGTCTCGGCGTCGGTGTCCAGCCAGATCGAGTCGGGCCCGGCCACGGCGACGGTACGGCCGTCGACCTTGTGCACCCAGGGCACGATCCGGCCGTAGCTGAACCGCATCCGCAGCGCGGAGCGCATGGGGACGCGGCCGCTGACCCCTTCCACGATCCGCATCAGCTGCGGGGCGTGGTCCTCGCGGGGTGGCATGTAGTCGATGACGCGGACGGTGCCGCGCGGGGTGTCCCACTCCGATTCCAGGACCAGGGAGTCCCCGCGGTAGCGGCGCCGGTCGGCCCGCGGCGGCTCCGTTCCGGCGGCGTGGGCGGGGCCGATCCGCCAGAAACCGTGGTCCTCGGTGCCCAGCAGGGCGGCGAACACGGCATGGGAATCGAACCGTGGCAGGCAGAGCCAGTCGGCGGAACCGTCCCGGCAGACCAGGGCGGCGGCCTGCATGTCTCCGATGAGTGCGTAATCCTCGATGCGCCCGGACACGTGCATATCTCCAGTCGAACGGCCACGTCCGCCCTGCGTCAGGAGCCGGGCGGTCGCTTCGCGGTCAGGGGTCGTTGACGAGTCAAGCTTGCCGGAGCGGGCGGGGGTGGTGCCGTTGCCGGACCGCTCGGCAGGGATATCCGAGCAGGATATGCCCGCAGCCTAGTGATCCCCTGGAGTCCTCCGGCAACGCATTGGGCCAAACGGGTGACTGGGGCGATTGTGTCTCCTGAGGCGGACGGGGCGCGAGTGGGGGAGCGCGCAGGGGGCGCACGGGCGGGCCGCCCGCCTGGGCGCCCGTACCCACGACTCCCGCCGCGCGGGCCCCCGCCCGGCGGATCCGCAGGTCCGAGGGGGCGCACGGGGGTGGCCCGCACGCTCCGGACGGCGAGCCCCGACCCACCCCGAACGACTCCACCCCGGACGTCCGTACGAGCGGAGCCGCGAACGGGAGCCGCCCCTGGTGTGAACTCCGCGTGAAGCCGCCGCGGGCCCTCCGGGAGCGTCCCGTGAAGGACCGATCCCCGCCGCCCGGCCCGTACGGCGCCCCGCCCGGGGGTCCCGGCGAAGGGTTCGAGCCGCGTGGCCGGAAGCGGACCACCGAGGTCGCTGATAGGCTGGTACCCCGTGGACCGGTGGTCTGCCTGTGCGAATCAGGGGCCCCGAAACCGCAGCTTCGGCACCCCCGAAACAGGGGAAGCAGCCGGACGCACCTCACCTCGCGACCACGGGAGCCCCCTCTTGGCGATGCCGCCGAAATCCATGACGACCAAGCACATCTTCGTCACCGGAGGTGTCGCTTCCTCCCTCGGCAAGGGCCTCACGGCCTCCAGCCTGGGCGCGCTGCTCAAGGCCCGGGGACTGCGGGTCACCATGCAGAAGCTCGACCCCTACCTCAACGTCGACCCCGGCACGATGAACCCCTTCCAGCACGGCGAGGTGTTCGTCACCAACGACGGCGCCGAGACCGACCTGGACATCGGCCACTACGAGCGCTTCCTCGACGTCGACCTCGACGGCTCGGCCAACGTCACCACCGGCCAGGTCTACTCGCAGGTCATCGCCAAGGAGCGGCGCGGCGAGTACCTCGGTGACACCGTGCAGGTCATCCCGCACATCACCAACGAGATCAAGCACCGCATCCGCCGCATGGCGACCGAGGACGTCGACGTCGTCATCACCGAGGTCGGCGGCACCGTCGGCGACATCGAGTCGCTGCCCTTCCTGGAGACCGTCCGCCAGGTCCGCCACGAGGTCGGCCGCGACAACGTCTTCGTCGTCCACATCTCGCTGCTGCCCTACATCGGCCCCTCCGGCGAGCTGAAGACCAAGCCCACCCAGCACTCCGTCGCGGCCCTGCGCAACATCGGCATCCAGCCCGACGCCATCGTGCTGCGCGCCGACCGCGACGTCCCCACCTCCATCAAGCGCAAGATCTCGCTGATGTGCGACGTGGACGAGGCCGCCGTCGTGGCCGCCATCGACGCCAAGTCGATCTACGACATCCCGAAGGTCCTCCACACCGAGGGCCTGGACGCCTACGTGGTCCGCAAGCTGGACCTGCCCTTCCGCGACGTGGACTGGACCGTCTGGGAGGACCTCCTCGACCGCGTCCACAACCCCGACCACGAGGTCACCGTCGCGCTCGTCGGCAAGTACATCGACCTCCCCGACGCCTACCTGTCGGTCACCGAGGCCCTGCGCGCCGGCGGCTTCGCCAACCGGGCCCGCGTCAAGATCAAGTGGGTCACCTCCGACGACTGCAAGACCGCCGCCGGCGCCGAGAAGCACCTCGGCGACGTCGACGCGATCTGCGTCCCCGGCGGCTTCGGCGACCGCGGCGTCAACGGCAAGGTCGGCGCCATCACCTACGCCCGCGAGAACAAGATCCCGCTGCTCGGCCTCTGCCTCGGCCTGCAGTGCGTGGTCATCGAGGCCGCGCGCAACCTCGCCGGCATCGAGGACGCCAACTCCACCGAGTTCGACGCCTCCACCGCCCACCCCGTCATCTCCACAATGGAGGAGCAGCTCGCCTTCGTCGAGGGCGCCGGCGACCTCGGCGGAACGATGCGCCTGGGCATGTACCCCGCCAAGCTCGCCGAGGGCTCCATCGTCCGCGAGGTGTACGACGGCAAGGAGTACGTGGAGGAGCGCCACCGCCACCGCTACGAGGTGAACAACGCCTACCGCGGCGAGCTGGAGAAGAAGGCCGGCCTGCTCTTCTCCGGCACCTCCCCGGACAACAAGCTCGTCGAGTACGTCGAGTACCCGCGCGAGGTCCACCCCTACCTGGTGGCCACCCAGGCCCACCCGGAGCTGCGGTCCCGCCCCACCCGCCCGCACCCGCTCTTCGCGGGCCTGGTCAAGGCCGCCGTGGCCCGCCGACAGGGCAACTGACACCACGAGCGACACCACGACCGGGGCACGGCGCGGCGCACCGCGCGCGGGGCGCCCGCCGCCCGGTCGATAACGTAGGCAGCCGGGGTACGGATCCGTACCCCGGCTGTCGCGTACGGAAGGCCGGTTCAGTGGAGATCAAGGACGTAGCGGAATCCTGGCGGGTCGTCGAGAGCCGGACCCCGTTCCGGGGCGCCAAGACGTCCGTCGCCACCGACGACGTGGTCATGCCCGACGGATCCGTCGCCCGCCGCGACTACCAGGTCCACCCCGGCTCCGTCTGCGTGGTCGCCCTCGACGAGGACGGCCGCGTCCTCGTGCTCCGCCAGTACCGCCACCCCGTCCGCCACAAGCTGTGGGAGCTCCCCGCCGGGCTCCTCGACGTCCCCGGCGAGAACCCCCTGCACGCCGCACAGCGCGAGCTGTACGAAGAGGCCCACGTCAAGGCCGAGGACTGGCGGGTCCTCGTCGACATCTTCGCCACCCCCGGCGGCTCCGACGAGGCCATCCGTGTCTTCCTCGCGCGCGGGCTCTCCGAGGCGGACGGCGAACGCTACGAGGTCTCCGAGGAGGAGGCCGACATGGAAGCCGCCCGGGTCCCGCTCCCGGAACTGGTCCGCGGGGTGCTCGCCGGAGAACTCCACAACGCCGCCTTCGTGACGGGCGTCCTCGCCCTCTCCGCCGCCCTCGCGGGCGAGGGCATCGACGCCCTCCGCCCCGCCGACGCCGAGTGGCCCGCCCGGCCGTTCCAGGTCTGAGGGGGCGCGGGCGGTCCGTGACCGGTGGCCGTCGGGCCGGTGACCGGTGACCGGTGGCCGGTGGCCGGTGGCCGTGGGGCGGACGGTGGGCTCGGGTCCGCGGCCGGGAGCGGCCCGCCGGCGCGCTCGATCGCCGCGCGGACCCGGTCCGCGGCCGACGCCGTCGCCCGCCCCCTTCCCCTTCCTCCGCCCCGTGCCCGGTCCGGCGGGGACGGTCCGGCGACGACACGGCTCACCCCGGCCCGGGCCGTGCCGTGTCCCTTCGCTCCCGGTGTCCGCCGGCGTCCGCCGCGGCCTAGGAGCGGCGCCGGGCTCCCTGGCGCGGAGCACCCGACCCGCCCCCGCCACCCGTGTGACCATCGGCTGATCCGATCGGGGGACCCGCCCGCCCGGCCCCCCGATTTCCGCCGCTCTGCGTGAATTACGCTCGAACTCCCCGAGAGCCAAAGGCAGGCCACCCGGCAGCGCCCTCCGGCATGCAGAGGAGCGGGACCTTGACGGACGAAGCCGCGCGCCACCCCCACGCGCACGCAGACACCGCGGTCGGGTCGGCCGTGGAGACGGCCACCGCGCACGCGCAGGACACCGCCAAGACCACGGCGGCCGTCACGGCCGACACGGCCCGGGTGACCGGAACCGCCTCGGTCGTCGGGACGGCGACCGCCGCACCCCCCGCGTCCGCACCCCCCGCGTCCGCGCCCGCCCTTGACGGCCCGTCGGGCCCGCCCACCCCGGGGGACCGGGCGGACCGGGAAGCCCCCGCCGCCGACGGGACCCCGTCCGGCCCCGCCGTGGTCATGACCAAGGCGTCGACCGGCCCCACCGCGCACCCCGCCCAGGACACCCCGGTACGGGACGCCCCGGCACAGCACACCGCCGCCGAACAGGACGCACCCGGAACGGAGTTGTTCGGACGGCGCCGCGAACTGAAGGCCCTCCGCGAGGACATCGCCCGCACCGGCCTCGACACCCTCACCGGCCGCAAGGCCCCCCGCGCCCGGGTCCTCCTCATCGCCGGCCGTCCCGGATCCGGCCGCACCACCCTCGCCGAACACTTCGTACGGGAGACCGCGGACGCCTACCCCGACGGCATCCTGCGCGCCCGCCTCCGCCTCCCCGACGGCGAACGCGTCCCCGCCGACCGCACCGCCCGCACCCTGCTCGAAGCCCTCGGCCGCCCCACCCCGCCCGGAGCCGACGAGGACGAGCTCACCGAGGCCCTGCGCACCGCCCTCGCGGGCCGCCGCACCCTGCTGCTCCTCGACGACGCCGCCGACGCCCAGCAGGTGGACCCCTTCCTGCCCGACGAGCCCGGCTGCCTGGCCGTGATCACCGCCGAGGGCCCCCTCACCGGCATCCCCGACGTCCGCCCCTGCACCCTCGGCGGCCTCGACACCCCGGCCGCCGTGGACCTGCTCCGGGCCCGCATCGGAGAGGTCCGGGTGGCCGTGGACCCCCGGGCCGCCGAAGCCCTGGCCGAGGAGTGCGAGCGGCAGCCCGCCGCCCTCGTCCTCGCCGCCGGTTGGCTCGCCGCACACCCCCAGGCCGCCCTCGCCGACCTGGTGAAGAAGCTCCACGGGATGCGCCAGGGCGGCGGCCGGGACCGCGGCCCCGTGACCCGCTCCTTCCGGCTCGTCCACGACTCCCTGCCCGCCCCCGCGCAGCGGGCCCTGCGGCTGCTGCCCCTGGCCCCCCTCGGGGTCCTCGACGCGCACACCGTCTCCGCCCTCGCGGGCTGCTCGGTGGCCGCAGCCCAGTCCCTCCTGGAGGACTTCGCCGGACTCGGTCTGGTCCGCCCCGGGCCGTACGGCACCTTCGGGCTGCCCGGCTGCCTGGCCCCGCTGCTCCAGGACCTCCTGGAGGCCCGGGAACGCCCGGCCGAGGTGCAGCTGGCCCGCGCCCGGATGCTGGAGCGCACCGTCCGGCTGCTGCTCTCCTGCCAGGAGGCCGCCGAGGAGCGGGAGGAGCCGCTGGGGCCGGTGGGGCCCGCCGCCCCCGGCCGCGAGGCCCGCGCCGCCGCCGGCACCCCGCGCGCCCTCCGCTTCGGCAGCCGTGCCGAGGCCGCGGTCTGGCTGGACGCCCGGGTGCCCGCCCTCGCCGCCGCCGCGTCCCTCGCGGTCGCGGACGGGGAGCTGGACACCCTGGCCCGGCGCCTGGTCGCCGCACTGGTGCGGGCCCTCGCGGCGCACCGCGGCACCGAGGCCGCCGCCCCGGAGCTGTACGGGTTGCACGGGCTCGTCCTCGACGTCTCCGACCGCCTGGGCCTGCACCGGGAGCGGGCCGCCGCCCTGCTGAACCTGGGCGACCTCGACGCGGAGACCGGCCGGACCGACGAGGCCCTGGACCGATACCGGGCCGCCCTGGACGCCGGCCGCACCGCGGGCGACCACTACGCCGTCGGTCGCGCGATGGAATCCGTAGGCGGGGTCCACCAGGTCCTGGGGGACTGGCACCGCTCCGCCGACTGGTACGGCCGGGCCCTCGCCCAGGGCCAGACCCGCGGGGAGCGCGCCGACGTCGCACGACTGTACGGACGCCTCGGGAACGTGCACACGTACGCGGGACGCTACGGCGAGGCGCTGCGCAGCTGGCGCTCGGCCGCGGCGGGGTACCGCAAGCTCGCCGATGTCCCGGGCCACGCAAAGGCGTTGAGCGAGATCGCCCGGGTCCAGGAGTACGCGGGCCGTCCCGACGAGGCCCTGCACACCTGCCGGGCGGCCGTGGAGCTGGCCCGCAAGGCCGGGGACCTGCGGCTCCAGGCCGGACTGCAGGTCCGGCTGGCCGACACCCTCGACCGGCTCGGGGACCCGGCGGCGGCCCGACTGCACCGCTCGGCCGCTGATCATCTCCTGGGAGAGGACCCCGCTGCCTGCGAAATCCGTAGTGGTTCGCGCTGAGGTATTTGGTTTGTAAGGCTAGACAGCCGGAAATCCTTCATTAGACTGGCTCCACCACGTCATCCCGTGGTGCATTCCGCTGCGCACTGGTGCAATGGGTATGTACAGCTTTGCCCCGTTAAATCCCCTGAGCCAAGGACCGTGATCGACGATGAAGGTCGGCATCCCCCGCGAGGTCAAGAACAACGAGTTCCGCGTGGCCATCACCCCTGCGGGTGTCCACGAGCTCGTCCGCAATGGCCACCAGGTCGTCGTCGAGCAGAACGCCGGTGCCGGCTCCTCGATCACGGACGCCGAGTACGTCGCCGCCGGTGCCGAGATCCTCGGCACCGCCGACGAGGTCTGGGCCGCCGCGGACCTGCTGCTGAAGGTCAAGGAGCCCATCGCGGAGGAGTACCACCGCCTCCGCAAGGACCAGACCCTCTTCACCTACCTGCACCTCGCCGCCTCCAAGGAGTGCACCGACGCGCTCCTGGAGTCCGGCACCACCGCCATCGCCTACGAGACGGTCGAGCTCGCCAACCGCGCGCTCCCGCTCCTCGCCCCGATGTCCGAGGTCGCGGGCCGGCTGGCCCCGCAGGTCGGCGCCTACCACCTGATGCGCTCGGCCGGTGGCCGCGGCATCCTCCCCGGCGGCGTCCCGGGCACCCAGGCCGCCAAGGCCGTCGTCATCGGTGGTGGCGTCTCCGGCTGGAACGCCGCGCAGATCGCCATCGGCATGGGCTTCCACGTGACCCTGCTCGACCGCGACATCAACAAGCTCCGCGAGGCCGACAAGATCTTCGGCACGAAGATCCAGACCATCGTCTCCAACGCCTTCGAGCTGGAGAAGGCCGTCCTGGAGGCCGACCTCGTCATCGGCGCCGTGCTCATCCCCGGCGCGAAGGCCCCGAAGCTGGTCACCAACGAGCTCGTCTCCCGGATGAAGCCCGGAAGTGTCCTTGTCGACATCGCCATCGACCAGGGCGGCTGCTTCGAGGACTCCCGTCCGACCACCCACGCCGAGCCGACCTTCCAGGTCCACAACTCGGTCTTCTACTGCGTCGCCAACATGCCCGGCGCGGTCCCGAACACCTCCACCTACGCGCTGACCAACGCCACGCTGCCCTACATCGTGTCGCTGGCCAACAACGGTTGGGTCGAGGCGCTGCGCCGCGACTCCGCCCTGGCCCTGGGCCTCAACACCCATGAGGGACAGGTCGTTTACGGCCCCGTCGCCGAGGCGCACGGCTACGAGTCGGTGGAGCTCTCCGCCCTCATCGGCTGAGTCCCGACGCGGCCCGGCGCGGTCGACGTCAACGACCGGCGTCAATCTCACGTCTCCGGCCGGACCTTGCCCACAAGGTCCGGCCGGAGACGTTTGCGCACCGGGCCGCGTCCGGCCTCAACTCGCGTCGAACGTAACCCTTTAACCGTTTCGCACACCCGCGAAACTTCACAGCGGCAGCCCGTACACCCTTGACAGAGTGGTGTTCGGTTGCCGACACATCGCGCCGCGTCCGGCCGATTGTGTTGCTGCGGACCGGTGACACGCCATAGAGTCGCCAACCGTCGGCATGGTGCCACGCTGACCTATCGATAAGTGTCCTGGTCACGTCCGAGGAGGTAAGACGACTTGTGAATGAGTCGACATTTGCTCCCGGAGGTGGTCAAGCGGGAACCGCCTCCCAGCACCCTGCCGGAACGGCAGAGGTTCCCCCCTCGCGGGGCGTGCGCCCCGCCGGGCTCGAAGCTGTCGGCTCCGTAGCGGTCCGCACCTTCGCACACCACCAGCACATGACGACGCCCCAAAAGAGCATGGACGGCCTAGACGTGAACTCCATGGCCGGCGACCTGAGCGGCCGAGAGCCCAGCGGTTTCGCCGACTACGACGAGGTGCCCGAGGGGCACTTCTACGACCCCGACGCCGAGTACGAGCCCGACCCCGAGTACGCGGCCACCCTCGCCCCCGACGCCGCCAGGCAGCGTCGGGAGCGGATCGGCCCCACCGGACGGCCGCTGCCGTACTTCCCGATTCCCGGTCCGCTGACCGACCACGGCCCCGCGAAGATCATCGCGATGTGCAACCAGAAGGGCGGCGTCGGCAAGACCACGTCGACCATCAATCTGGGCGCCGCGCTCGCCGAGTACGGACGGCGGGTGCTGCTCGTCGACTTCGACCCGCAGGGCGCCCTCTCCGTCGGCCTCGGCGTGAACCCGATGGAACTCGACCTGACGGTCTACAACCTGCTCATGGAGCGGGGCATGTCGGCCGACGAGGTGCTGCTGAAGACCGCGGTCCCCAACATGGACCTGCTGCCCAGCAACATCGACCTGTCCGCCGCCGAGGTGCAGCTGGTCAGCGAGGTCGCGCGCGAGTCCACCCTGCAGCGGGCCCTGAAGCCGCTGATGGCCGACTACGACTACATCGTGATCGACTGTCAGCCCTCCCTCGGCCTGCTGACCGTGAACGCGCTGACGGCCGCTCACAAGGTCATCGTGCCGCTGGAATGCGAGTTCTTCGCCCTCCGCGGCGTGGCCCTGCTGACCGAGACCATCGAGAAGGTCCAGGAGCGCCTGAACCCGGAGCTGGAACTCGACGGCATCCTCGCCACGATGTACGACTCCCGCACCGTGCACAGCCGGGAGGTCCTGGCCCGCGTGGTCGAGGCCTTCGACGACCACGTGTACCACACGGTCATCGGCCGCACCGTGCGCTTCCCCGAGACCACGGTCGCGGGCGAGCCGATCACGACGTACGCCTCGAACTCCGTCGGCGCCGCCGCGTATCGCCAGCTCGCCAGGGAGGTGCTCGCCCGGTGTCACGCCGAGTGAGTCTGCCCGGAGCCGACGAACTGTTCCGTACCACCGGGGGGACCGCCCTGCAGGCGTCCTCGCCCCGGCGCGCGGGCGGCACCGAGGACGCGGGGGCGGCGGGAGCCGGCAGCGCGGAGGACGGCGGGACCGTCCGGGGACGCGGCCAGGAGGACACCGCTGACAGCGCGGGGTCCCCGGTGGTGGCCGGCCCCAGGAGGCCGCAGGAAGGTTCTGTCGGCCCGGTCGGCTCCCCGGCCGCCGCCGCGCCCCGCAGGGGCAAGGGACGGGGCGCCAACCGGCGCCCCAGCGGGCGTGAACGGCACGACGAGAAGATCACCGTGTACGTGTCCGCGGAAGAGCTCATGGACCTGGAACACGCCCGGCTCGTGCTCCGCGGGGAGCACGGGCTCGCCGTGGACCGCGGGCGGATCGTCCGCGAGGCCGTCGCCGTGGTCCTGGCGGACCTGGAGTCCCGGGGCGACGCCAGCATCCTGGTGCGGCGGCTGCGGGGCCGGTAGCCCCGGCGGGTCGTGCCGGGGCCGGACGGGCTCCGACGCCGGTCGCGGCGTTCGTCGCGGCCCGCGGATCGGCTCCGACCCGGCCTTCGGGTGCGGGCCGACGGAACCCGACCGAGCGGCCCCCGCACCCCCGCGCGGTCCCGGGTTCGGGGCGGTCCCGGGGTCGAGGCGCCACGCGCGCCGTTCCCCGCGCCCCTGAGGCGGCTCTCGGTCCCGGCGGCCTCCGTGTGCCCGGGACGGCCAATCGCGCGGTTCCCACCGCCTCCGGGCGGCGTGGGCCGTGTTGGCCGGGTCCTCGGGTGGGGCGCCGGTAGGGTCGGGGAGCGGCTCCCGGCGCCGCTCCGTACCGCGCACACCCCTGGATCGTGATGGACCCGACCGAAGAGCAGCCCCGCCCCGTCCGGCCGTCGCGCCGGAGCCTGGGGAAGGGCCCCGGGGCCCTTCCCGGGCCCGCACCGGAAGCGGGGGACCGGTCTCCCGTCGCCACCCTGCCCGCCCCCGCGCCCGCACCCGAGCCGGCCCCCGTGGCCGCTGCGGAGGCCGCCGAGGCCCCGGGAGCCGCCGGAGTGCCCGTACCGCCCGCCGACGCGCCCGTGCCCGCACCGGCCCCCGTGTCCCCGCCCGTGCCCGCCGCCGACGGTTCCGCGGCGGAGGCCGGTGCTTCCGCGGCGGAGGCCGGGGCCGAGGAGGCCGCCGGTGGGCGGTTCACCGTGCGGCTGTCGAACTTCGAGGGCCCCTTCGACCTGCTGCTCCAGCTCATCGCCCGGCACAAGCTCGACGTCACCGAGGTGGCCCTGCACCGGGTAACCGACGAGTTCATGGCCCACATCCGGGCCATGGGCCCCGACGGGGACCTCGACCAGACCACCGAGTTCCTGGTGGTCGCCGCCACCCTCCTGGACCTGAAGGCGGCCCGGCTGCTGCCCGCGGCCGAGGTGGAGGACGAAGCCGACCTCGCCCTCCTCGAAGCCCGCGACCTCCTCTTCGCCCGGCTCCTCCAGTACCGCGCCTACAAGCGCATCGCCGCGATCTTCGACGAGCGGGCGGCCGCCGAGTCCCTCCGGTACCCGCGGACCGTGGGCCTGGAGCCCGACCTCGCCGCGCTGCTGCCCGAGGTCGTCATCAGCATCGGCGCCGAGGGCTTCGCCGCGCTCGCCGCGAAGGCGATGCGGCCCCGACCCGCCCCACAGGTGTACGTGGACCACATCCACGCCCCGCTGGTCAGCGTCCGCGAGCAGGCCGACGTGGTGATGGCCCGGCTCCGTGAGCTGGGCGGGGCCAGCTTCCAGGAGCTGACCGGGGACGCCCCCGACACCCTGACCGTGGTGGCCCGCTTCCTGGCCCTGCTGGAGCTGTACCGGGAGCGGGTCGTCGGCCTGGACCAGGAGACGGCCCTGGGCACCCTGATGGTGCGCTGGACCGGTGACGGGGCGCGGCCGCCCCGGGTGACCGACGAGTTCGACCGGACCGGCCCCGAGGAGGGCCCGTGAGCGAGGAGGGCCCCATGGGCGCGGAGGAGCGGGGGACGGGGGCCGGCCGGGCCGCGGCCGGGGCGGTGGCCGGGCTGCCGTTGAAGCCCGCGCTGGAGGCCGTCCTGATGGTCGTGGACGAGCCGGCGACCGAGGCCCACCTGGCCCGGGTGCTGGAACGCGCGCCCCGGGAGGTCGCGGCGGCGCTGCGGGAGCTCGCCGGGGAATACGAGGCGCAGGAACGCGGTTTCGAGCTGCGGCAGGTCGCGGGGGGCTGGCGCTTCCACAGCCGGGCCGCCTACGCCCCGGCGGTGGAGGGCTTCGTCCTGGACGGTCAGCAGGCCCGCCTCACCCAGGCGGCGCTGGAGACCCTGGCCGTGGTGGCGTACCGGCAGCCGGTCAGTCGTTCCCGGGTCTCCGCGGTCCGCGGGGTCAACTGTGACGGGGTCATGAGGACCCTGCTCCAGCGGGGTCTCGTGACCGAGGCGGGGACGGAACCCGAAACAGGTGCGATCCTGTACAGGACGACGAACTACTTTCTGGAGCGGATGGGCCTGCGCGGCCTGGACGAGCTCCCGGAGCTCGCGCCCTTCCTCCCGGAGGCGGACGCGATCGAGGCCGAGACGCAGGAAGGTGTCCCGTCGTTCGATCCGGACGCACCGGACACTGACGAAGACAGACGTTTTGACGAGCCAACGGACATTTGATGCGAAGCAGCGGCGGCAACGGCGGCAACAGGAACAGCGGCAAGAGCGGGGGGCGCGGCAACCAGCGCGGCGCCGGTAACGGGCGCGACGACCGGCAGGGCGGCGGCCAGGGCCAGGCCCGTCCGCGCCGCCCCCGTCCCGAGGAGCGCCGTTACGACGTGGGCCCCGAGGGCGAGCGCTCCGGCGCCGGCCGCCCCGGCGGCGGTGCCCGCGGCGGCGCGGCCCGCGGCGGCGCCAAGGGTGGCCCCAAGGCCCCCCAGGGCGGCCGCGGCGGCGACGCCCGGACCGGTGGCGGCGCCCGCTCCGGCGGGGGTCCCCGCGGCGGCGGCCAGTCCCGCCCCCGCGAGTACGACGCCCGGATCGAGGAGCGCAACCGCGAGCGCTACGCGAACAAGCCCGAGATCAAGACGCCCAAGACCTTCCCCGGCGCCGAGCAGGAGGGCGAGCGGCTGCAGAAGGTCCTCGCCCGCGCCGGCATGGGCTCGCGCCGCGCCTGCGAGGAGCTGATCGAGCAGGCCCGCGTCGAGGTCAACGGTCGCGTCGTGACCGAGCAGGGCATGCGCGTCGACCCGCAGAAGGACGAGATCAAGGTGGACGGCCTCACCGTCGCCACCCAGTCGTACCTGTTCTTCGCCCTGAACAAGCCCGCCGGCGTCGTCTCCACCATGGAGGACCCGGACGGCCGCCAGTGCCTCGGCGACTACGTCACCAACCGCGAGACCCGGCTCTTCCACGTCGGCCGTCTCGACACGGAGACCGAGGGCATCATCCTGCTCACCAACCACGGCGAGCTGGCCCACCGCCTCACCCACCCGAAGTACGGCGTCACCAAGACCTACCTGGCGGCCATCACGGGCCCGCTGCCCCGCGAGATCGGCAAGCGGCTCCAGTCCGGCATCGAGCTGGAGGACGGCTTCGCCCGCGCCGACCACTTCCGCGTGGTCGACCAGGTCGGCAAGAACTACCTGGTCGAGGTCACCCTCCACGAGGGCCGCAAGCACATCGTCCGCCGCATGCTCGCCGAGGCCGGGTTCCCGGTCGAGAAGCTCGTCCGGACCGCCTTCGGCCCGATCGAGCTCGGCGACCAGAAGTCCGGCTGGCTGCGCCGCCTGACCAACACCGAGGTCGGCATGCTGATGCGCGAGGTCGGCCTGTAGGCCGTACCGCCCGCACGACCGCGGCCCCGCACCGCGCGAAGGGGCCCGCGACACCCTCGTCTTCGGCGTCGGCGTCATCATCGGTACC
>NZ_JBEOSD010000080.1:0-34281 GCF_040302735.1 Streptomyces sp. NPDC097619
GCCCTGCTCGGCGCCCTGCGCGGCTCGCTGGCGCTGCAGGGCGTCGCCTTCGGCGCCTGTCAGGCGGGGATCGCCGCGCTCACCGATCGGCTGGGGGTGCCCGGTCAGGCGGGGCTGGTGTACGCGGCGATGGGGGTGGTCAGCGCGGTGGCCGGGCTGGCCCTGGGGGCGCTGCCCGACCGGATCGGGTTGGGCGCGCGCTGGCGCGCGGCCACCGCCGCCTCGCTGGTGCTGTCGGTGCCGCTGCTGTTCGTGGACGGCCTGTGGGGGCTGTACGCGGTGATGACCGTCCTCGGGGTGGCCTGCGCCCCGCACCTGATCACGGTGTTCGCGCTGACCGAGCGGGCGGTGCCGGCGGACCGGCTCGCGGAGGCCATGGCCTTCGCGGCGAGTTCGCTCGTGGCCGGTCAGGCGCCGGCGCTGGCGCTGTCGGGGCGGCTGGCCGAGTGGTACGGCCCGGCGGGGGCGTTCGCGCCGGCGGTGGTGGCGGCCGCCCTGGCCCTGCTGCTGGCCCTGGTCACCCGGGTGCCGGAGGGCCGCCCGGACGCGGCCGGGCCGGCACCGGAGCCCGTACCGGAGGCCGGACCCGGGGTGCCGGTGCCGACCGGCACCCCGGCCCGCCGCTCCTGAGGGCCCGCCGCTCCTGACGGGCCGCCGGTGACCGGCCCGGGGGAGTGCGGCCCCGTTGTGTGCGGGTCTTCGCCGAGCGGCCGGGGCCCGGACGGCCCCGGCCCGTCCGGGCCGGCTCCGTACGGGTCCCGGTGCGGCGGCCCCTACGCCGGTCGTTGCAGGACCATCAGGCTCCGGCCGGTCAGCGCGATCCGGTCACCGGCCGCCACCCGGGCGCCGCTGCCGGGGGCCGGCTGCTCCCGGCGGGCGGTGTCCACGACGATCTCCCACTGCCTGCCGTGCTCCGGGGGCACCGTGAACGGCACGGGTTCCGGACCGGTGTTGAACATCAGCAGGAAGGAGTCGTCGGTGATCCGCTCGCCGCGCGGCCCCGGCTCCGAGATGGCCTCGCCGTTGAGGAAGACGGTCAGCGCCCGCGCGTGCTGGGACTGCCAGTCCCGGGCGCGCATCTCCTCGCCCTGCGGGGTGAACCAGGCGATGTCCGAGAGCTCGTCGTGCGTGCCCTCCACGGGCCGCCCGTGGAAGAACCGGCGGCGCCGGAACACCGGGTGCCGGCGCCGCAGCCACACCATCCGCCGGGTGAACTCCAGCAGTCCCGGCGGCGGCTTGCCCGGCTCCGGCCAGGCCACCCAGGAGACCTCGTTGTCCTGGCAGTAGGCGTTGTTGTTGCCGCCCTGGGTGCGGGCGAACTCGTCGCCGTGGCTGAGCATCGGCACGCCCTGGGACAGCATCAGCGTGGCCGTGAAGTTCCGCATCTGCCGTTCCCGGAGCTCCAGCACCTCCGGGTCGGAGGTGGGGCCCTCCGCCCCGCAGTTCCAGGAACGGTTGTGGGACTCGCCGTCCCGGTTGCCCTCCCGGTTCGCCTCGTTGTGCTTCTCGTCGTACGACACCAGGTCGTGCAGCGTGAAGCCGTCGTGGCAGGTGGTGAAGTTGATCGAGGCCAGTGGGCGCCGGCCGTCGTCCTGGTAGAGGTCCGAGGAGCCGGTGAGCCGCCCCGCGAACTCCGCGAGGGTCCGCGGCCGACCCCGCCACAGGTCCCGGACGGTGTCGCGGTACTTGCCGTTCCACTCGGTCCACAGCGGCGGGAAGTTCCCCACCTGGTAGCCGCCCTCGCCCAGGTCCCAGGGCTCCGCGATCAGCTTGACCTGGCTGACCACCGGATCCTGCTGCACCAGGTCGAAGAAGGAGCTGAGCCGGTCCACCTCGTGGAACTGTCGGGCCAGGGTGGCCGCCAGGTCGAAGCGGAACCCGTCCACGTGCATCTCCGTGACCCAGTACCGCAGCGAGTCCATGATCAGCTGGAGAACGTGCGGGGACCGCATCAGCAGCGAGTTCCCGGTGCCCGTGGTGTCGGTGTAGTAGCGCGGGTCCTCGCCCAGCCGGTAGTACGAGGCGTTGTCCAGGCCCCGGAAGGAGAGGGTCGGACCGAGGTGGTTGCCCTCCGCGGTGTGGTTGTAGACCACGTCGAGGATCACCTCGATGCCCGCCTGGTGCAGGGCCCGCACCGCCGACTTGAACTCCAGCACCTGCTCGCCCCGGTCCCCGGAGGCGTAGCCGTTGTGCGGGGCGAAGAAGCCGATGGTGTTGTAGCCCCAGTAGTTGCTGAGGCCGTCGTCCACCAACCGGTGGTCGTGGACGAACTGGTGCACCGGCATCAGCTCCAGCGCCGTCACCCCCAGTTCCGTCAGATGACCGATCACCGCCGGATGGGCCAGCGCCGCGTAGGTGCCGCGCAGCTCCTCCGGCAGCTCCGGATGGCGCATCGTCAGCCCCTTGACGTGCGCCTCGTACAGCACCGTGTGGTGGTACGCCGTCCTCGGCGGACGGTCGTCCGCCCAGTCGAAGTACGGGTTCACCACCACCGAGCTCATGGTGTGCCGCGCCGAGTCGAGGTCGTTGCGGGAGTCCGGCTTCCCGAAGTGGTAGCCGTACACCTCCTCGCCCCAGGCCACGGAACCGCTGACGGCCCGCGCGTACGGGTCCAGCAGCAGCTTCGCCCGGTTGCAGCGCTGTCCGCGCTCCGGGGCGTGCGGGCCGTGCACCCGGAACCCGTACCGCTGCCCGGGCATCACCCCGGGCAGGTAGGCGTGCCGCACGAAGGCGTCCGTCTCGCGCAGCTCCACCGCCGTCTCCGAACCGTCCTCGTGGAGCAGACACAGTTCGATCCGTCGTGCGGCCTCGGAGTAGACCGCGAAATTCGTACCGGCGCCGTCATAGGTGGCGCCCAAGGGATAAGCCTGTCCCGGCCAGACCTGCATAAAAGTGACTCTTCCGCTTCCGATCCGGCATCTGGGTCCTTTTCCTCCGCCAGATCTTCCCCGAAAGGAGGGCAACCCGCAGGGACTTGGGACCGTCCTACCGGGTGACCACGCATACCAGGTATGCATGTAAGGGGGAAATGTGCCCATAACAGTACGCCGCCACATGGGAAAGCTGCTGGCGGGCGCGGCCATCGCCGTCACCGGAACGGCCGTGATGATCGGCGTCACGCTGCCCGGCCAGGCCGGCGCCGCGGGTGACGGGACCGCCGCCCGCGGCGTCGCGGCCGGCGGCACCACCGGCACCGCCGGCGACGGGAGCGCGGACGCCGCCGGACAGGGCGTCCAGCCCGGCCTGAAGCCCGCCCGGATCGAGGCCGCGCCCGCCGAACGGGCCAAGGGCTTCGGCCGCGACCCGCTCACCGACGCCGAGCTGGCCCGGGTCCGCGCCCTGGCCGCCGGCCCCGCCGCCAAGTCCGCCGTGGACTCCCGCGGCGGCCAGGGGCCCCAATGGCTCACCACCGATCTCGCCGAGCTCCGCCCCGAAGAGGCCGGCAAGCCGGGCGCGCCGCGCCGCGCCCAGGTCACCTCGTACGACTACAAGACGAACGCCCTGCGCACCTCGCTCGTCAACCTCGACACCGGCAAGGTCGAGTCCACCGACGTGCAGCGGGGGGTCCAGCCCCCCATCGCGCGCGAGGAGGCCGTACAGGCGGTCAAGCTGATCATCGCCGCCCCGCAGGGCGAGGGCCTGCGCAAGGACTACCGCGACGCCACCGGCAAGGCCCTGACCGGGCCGGAGCAGCTGTCCCTGAAGAACGCCCTCATCTACCGGGTCGACTCCGAGAACCCGGGCCCCCGCGCCGTCAAGGAATGCGGTCGCGAACGCTGCGCCCGACTGTTCCTGAAGGTGAAGAACGGCCCGTGGATCGACGTCCGCTCGCTGGTGGTCAACCTCAGCACCCGCACCGTGCACCGCGTCTGACCCCGACCACCGGCCCGCGACCGGACGGCCCCGGCCGCCCGCCGCACCGCACCGCCGCACCACCGCGCACCGACCGACCCGCGCCCTCCCCGGACCCCGGATCGTCTGCCCTTCCTGCCACAGGAGTCCCGACCCCATGCTCGTGAAGAACCCCTTCCACGGAGCCCGCCGCAAGGCGGCCGTGGCCCTGGCCGTCTCGGCCCTCCTCGGCGGCGCCACCGCGGCCGCCGGACCCTCCACGGCGGCCCCGGCGCCCCGCGCGGCCAAGGCCCCCGCCGCGCCCGCGCCCACCTGCAGCGAGGCGTACCGCATCGAACAGACCCTCACCGGCGGCACCACCTGGCGCATGTGCTGGCGGTACGAGAGCGAGGCCGGGCTGGTCCTCGACAACGTCTCCTACCAGCCCAAGGGCGAGCCCGCCCCCATCCACGTGCTGACCTCCGCCAAGCTCGGCCAGATCCACGTCCCCTACGACGACGGCAAGGCCGAGTACGACGACCTCACCGGAGCGGGCTTCGGCTCGGGCCTCCAGCAGATGGCCGCTGCCGAGTGCCCCGGCGGCACCATCAAGACCGTCAAGGTCACCAACGCCTGGGACCAGACCCAGACCGAGGTCAAGGGCCTGTGCACCACCACCCGCGCCCGCGGCCACGCCTACCGGCTCGCCGGCGACAACCCGGGCCAGGTCTGGCAGGAGCAGGGCAAGGACCTGCTCGTCTACACGGTGAACAAGGTCGGCTGGTACGAGTACATCACCGAGTGGCGCTTCCAGGCCGACGGCATGATCAACGCCAACGTCGGGGCCACCGGCTCGCTCTCCCCGGGCGACTACGACGCCGGCGACGACCGCGGCTGGCCCATCGGCAAGGGCGCCAAGGCGTACGCCACCAGCCACAGCCACAACGTCTTCTGGCGGCTCAACTTCGCCCTCGACGGCAACCCCAACGGCACCGTCGAGCAGTACGACTCCGTCACCACCCCGAGCCCCGACGGCTCCACCCCGAAGACCGCCACCACCCGCACCCGGATCACCAAGGAGCTCGCGGGCGACATCGAGGGCATGCGCTGGTGGCGGATGGTCAGCGCCGAGGGCAAGAACAAGGACGGCCACCCGCGCAGCTACGAGATCGTGCCCGGGGCCACCGCCAAGTACCCCGGCCGCTCCTACACCCAGCACGACGTGTACTTCACCGAGTACAAGGCCTGCGAGCAGTTCGCCACCCACAACCTCCGCAACTGCGGCCCGACGGCCGCGAAGCACGTGGACGGATGGGTCAACGGCGAGACGCTCAAGCACCCCATCGCGTGGGTCAACATCGGCTTCCACCACGTGGCCCGCGACGAGGACCAGCAGCCCATGCCGGTGCACTGGCAGGGCTTCCAGCTCAGCCCGCGTGACGTCACCGCTATGAATCCGCTCACTCCGCCCGCCCTCGCCGGTCAGAACGGGCGCCCCAACTAAGAGAGTTGGCGAACCAACCGGCCATCCGGCTGCACCGCCTCCCGTCCCCGGAGTACCCTTCCTTGATCACTGGAGCAGGGTCCGGAGGCGGAGGCGGTGCACGGGTGAGCTCGGGAGGGCTGGAACTGCCCCCAGGTGACGGCGGTCACGAGGGCAGTACGGCGGACGGCGCGACGGGGACGGTGTCCCTGGCGCACCCGCCGGCCACCGGTGCGGGGGGCGCGGGAGCCGAACTGGACTGGAGCGCGGACGCCTGGACCGAGGTCCGCACCCGCGCCCAGCGGGCCGGACGCGCCTACATCTGGCTGAACCTCATCGAACAGCGGCTCCGCGCCGTGGTCGGTGCCGTACTGCGCCCCATCTACGAGCCGGTGCACGGGCAGGACGACTGGGTGGTGGCCGCGGCCGGACCCGCCGGGCAGGAGTGGGTGCAGCGGGCCGTGGCGGTCCGCGAGGTCAGCCGCCGCAAGGGCTACCTGCTCGACCCCGCCGACGACAACGTCCTCAGCTTCCTCACCCTCCCGCAGCTGCGGGAGCTGATGGTCCAGCACTGGCCCTGCTTCGAGCCGTACTTCGACGACCGGCGCGAGGTGGAGCTGGCCCTCGACGAGCTGGAGGTCACCCGCAACGTGGTCTCCCGCAACCGGGCCCTGTCCCAGGCCGTCCTCGCCCAGGCGGAGCGGGCCTCGGCCCGCCTGCTGGACGTGCTCGGCGGCGGCGCGGGCGGCCCGGCCGCCGAACGGCTCCCCATCGACGCCGTCGAGGACCTGGTCGGCGACCGCTACGCCGACGTGGTGTCCGTCCACCCGGACCGGGTCCGCCTCCAGCGGCAGCTGCCCGCCGAGGACCTCTTCGGCGGGGCCCGACGGCTCGACGCCATCGGCATAGGACTCAACCTGCTCGTGCAGAACTACTCGGGGCGGCGCCTGGTGCGCCTCGCCGAGGCCGGCTGCCGGGTCCGGCTGCTCTTCCTCAACCCGGCCAGCAGCGCCGTCAAACGACGGGAACGCGAACTGGGCCTGCGCAAGGGCGAGCTGAGCCGGTCCGTGGAGATGAACATCCTCCACGTGCGCCGGGTCCGCACCCGGCTCGCCGACCCGACCGCCTTCGCCATCCACGTCTTCGACGAGACCCCCCGCTTCACGGCCTACCTGGTGGACGGCGAATCCCCCGGGAACGGCATCGCGGTCGTGCAGTCCTACCTGCGGCGGGCCCGCGGCATGGAGGCCCCGGTGCTCGTGCTCCGGGGCGGCGGCCGGGGCGTTCCCAAGGACGCCGACCACGGCCTCTTCACCACCTACCGCGAGGAGTTCGAGTCGGTCTGGCAGGACTCCCGGCCCGTCTCCTGACCCCGCCCCGCCACCGCACCCCCTCGCCGCGTCCCTCCCGGTCACGGGCCTGTCAGTGGCCCGTGGCAGTCTGATGACCTGACCGGGCGGCGGGAGAAGACGCCGGAGGAACTTTTGGGAGGGACGCAGTGGGGGAGTGGCACGGGGGTGTGCTGGCCGGGTTCGACCTGGAGACCACGGGGACGGAGCCGAGGGAAGCGCGGATCGTCACGGCCGCGGTGGTGGAGGTCGCACCCGACGGTGAGGTGCTGCGGCGCTCGCTGTGGCTGTGCGATCCGGGGATCGCCATCCCGGCGCAGGCCACCGCCATCCACGGCATCAGCACCGAGCGGGCCGCCGCCGAGGGCCGCCCCGCGGCGGAGGTGGCGGAGGAGGTGGCGCGGGCCCTGGCCGGGCTGTGGTCCCGGGGCATCCCGGTGGTGGCGTACAACGCCTCCTTCGACCTGACCCTGCTCGCCGCGGAACTGCACCGGCACGGACTGGCCCCGCTGGGGGAGCGGGCCGGACTGGCCGGGGAGGAGACCGGGCCCGTGGTCGACCCGCTCACCATCGACCGGGCCGTGGACCGGTACCGGCGGGGCAAGCGGACCCTGGAGGCGGCCTGCGCCGAGTACGGGGTCGAGCTGTCCGCCGCGCACGACGCGGGGGCCGACGCCCTGGCCGCCGTCGGCGTGGCCCGGGCGATAGCCGCCCGGCACGACCGGGTCGCCGGGCTCGGCGCCCGGGAACTGCACGAGCGTCAGGTGGGCTGGTACGCGCACTGGGCCCGCGGCTTCGAGGAGTACCTGCGCCGCCAGGGCACCCCCGACGCGGCCATCGACCCGGCCTGGCCGCTCCGGGCCCTGGCGCCGGCGAACGGCTGAGCCCCACGTGGGGGCGGGAGGCGGGCGGACCTCCGGCCCCGTGCCCCGACCGCGCCGACGCGGTCCCGGCCCGCCGCGGCCGGCACGGGATCAGAAGGGGTGCCAGCGGACGTCCGGGCGGTTCTCCCGGAGGGAGTCCACGCGGCGCCGGAACTCCACTGCGGCCGCGGGGTTCACCCCCGCGTGCTGGGCCACCCACGCACAGCTCGCCGTCTCGCGGGCTCCGCGCAGCACCCGCGCGCCCTCCCACTCCCGGACGTCCCAGCCGTAGGCCCCGGTGAAGGCGTCGTACTGCTCGGCGGGCATCCCGTACCGGTCCCGGGAGAGGTCCATCACCACCAGGTCGTGCTCGCGCAGGTCGGAGGCGAAGGTCTCCAGGTCGACCAGGACCGGCCCGTCGGGGCCCACGTGCACGTTGCGCGGCAGCGCGTCCCCGTGCACGGGCCCGGGGGTCAGCCGCGGGGTGAGGGCCGCCGCGTCGGCGGCGAAGGAGTCGCGTCGGAGCCGGAGGTAGGCGGCGTCCGCCGGATCCACCGCGTCACCGGCCAGCCGCAGCCACCGTTCGACCCCGCCGAGGAGGTCCCGCGGGGGCAGGTCGAAGGGCGGGGCCGGCAGTGCGTGCACCGCCCTCAGGAGGTGGGCCAGGTCGGCGGGCCCGGTCGGGCGGACCGCCGGGGGCAGCCGGTGCCAGACCGTCACCGGATGCCCGTCCACCAGGCGTGGCGCCGGCTCCGCGGCGCGGACCGCCGCGATCCCGATCCCTTCCAGCCACTCCGCGACGGCCAGTTCGCGTACCGCCCGGGCCGAGAGCTCCGGGTCCCGGCCGACCTTGAACACGAGCCCGCCGGCCGCGAAGACGGCGTTCTCCCCGAAGCTCAGCAGCTCCGCGGCGGCCGCTCCCGGCCCGCCGAGGCCCGCCCGGGCCAGTACCGACCGTGCCCGCGTCTCGTCCATGCCCGCCCTCGTCCGTCCCCGTGACCTGCGCCGGAGCCCTGTCGCCCGACGGCACGGGGCCAGTTTCGCACCCCGTGACCGGGTCCGTGGGGCCGGCCGGAAATCGGCGAGTCGAGACGTTCCGTCTTGCGCGAGACGCTGCGTCTCGTTAGGGTCGTGGACATGACCTCCGCCAAGCCCGCCCACATCGCCATGTTCTCCATCGCCGCCCACGGCCACGTGAACCCCAGCCTCGAAGTGATCCGCGAGCTCGTCGCCCGGGGGCACCGCGTCAGCTACGCCATCCCGCCGTCCTTCGCGGACAAGGTCGCCGCCACCGGCGCCCGTCCCGTCCCCTACACCTCCACCCTCCCGACCGACGAGGACCCGGACGCCTGGGGCACCGAGATGATCGACTGGGTCCGGCCCTTCCTCGACGACGCCGTCCAGGCCCTGCCCCGACTCGCCGCGGCCTTCGAGGGGGACGAACCCGACCTGGTCCTCCACGACATCACCTCCTACCCGGCCCGCGTCCTCGCCCGCCGCTGGGGCGTCCCCGCCGTCTCCCTCTCCCCGAACCTCGTCGCCTGGGAGGGGTACGAGGAGGAGGTGGGCGAGCCGATGACCGCCCCCATGAAGGCCACCGCACGCGGCCGCGCCTACTACGCCGACTTCGCCGCCTGGCTCGACGAGAACGGCATCGCCACCGACCCCGACGCCTTCGTCGGCCGTCCCGCCCGCAGCCTCGTCCTCATCCCCCGCGCCCTCCAGCCCTGCGCCGACCGGGTGGACGAGACCGTGCACAGCTTCGTCGGGGCCTGCCAGGGCGACCGCGCCGACCAGGGCGACTGGGACCGCCCCGAGGACGCCGAGACCGTCGTCCTCGTCTCCCTCGGCTCCGCCCTCACCAAGGAGCCCGCCTTCTACCGCACCTGCGTCGAGGCGTTCGGTGGCCGCCCCGGCGTCCGCCTCGTCCTCCAGATCGGGAAGCACACCGACCCCGCCGAGCTCGGCGAGATCCCGGCCGGGGTCGAGGTCCACTCCTGGGTGCCGCAGCTCGCCGTCCTCCGCAAGGCCGATCTCTTCGTCACCCACGCCGGAGCCGGCGGCAGCCAGGAAGGACTCGCCACCGCCACCCCGATGATCGCCGTGCCCCTGGCCACCGACCAGTTCGGCAACGCCGACATGCTGGTCTCCCTCGGCGTCGCCCGCCGCCTCGACAAGGACACCCTCGACGCCGCCGCCCTCCGCGAGGCCGCCGACGCCCTCCTCACCGACCCCCGGGTCGCCGAACGCGCCGAGGCCGTCCGCCGCGAGGCCGCCCTCGAAGGCGGCACCCGCCGAGCCGCCGACCTCATCGAGGCCGAACTGTCGTAGACGCGACCTAAGGGCGTGCCTTCCGGATTTCGCCGGTCAGGCCTGCGGCGTCTGGTGCCGTGCCTCGCAAGGCGCCGGGAAGCCCGCCTACTGGACGTAAGTGGGCTTTTCGGCAACGCCGCGAGGTGCGGTGCCAGGCGTCGCGGGCCAGGCGAGATCCGGAAGGCACGCCCTAAGGTGCCGTCATGACGCCACGATCCGACACCGGCCGCCCCCGCAGCTACGCCGCCCTGCTCCGCGGGATCAACGTCGGCGGGAACAAGAAGGTCCCGATGGCCGAGCTCCGCACCGTGCTGGAGGGGCTCGGTCACCAGGACGTGCGGACCTACCTCCAGAGCGGCAACGCCGTCTTCCGCAGCACCGCCACCGACCCCGAAGCCCTCGCCCGCGCCCTGGAGCGGGCGATCGAGGCGCACTTCGGCTTCCCCGTGCCCTGCCTGGTGCTCGACGCCGACCGGCTGGCGGCCGTCGCCGCCGACTGCCCGTACCCGGCCGCCGAGCTGGAGGGCAGGCAGCTGCACGCCGTCTTCCTCGCCGAACAGCCCGACGACCGCCTGACCTCGGTGGACGCCGCCGCCTTCGCCCCCGAGTCCTACGCCGTCGGGGACCGGGTCCTCTACCTGTACGTGCCCGACGGGCTCGGCCGCTCCAAGCTCGCCGAGGCCCTGTCCCGTCCCGCGCTCGTCAAGGGCAACACCGCCACCACCCGGAACTGGAACACCGTGGTCAAACTCGTGGAGCTGACCTCCGAGGACGCCTGACCCACCGGCGGACCGCCGGCCTCCGCACCCCGCACCGGCCCGCAACCGCCCGGTGTGCCAGGCTCGGGGGATGCGCTACATCATCATCGGAGCGGGCGCCGTGGGCGCCACCCTCGGCGGCCGCCTCGCGGAACACGGACACGACAGCGTCCTCGTCGCCCGGGGGGAGCACGCCCGGGCCCTCCGCGCCGACGGCCTGCGCCTCACCACCGCCGACGGCACCCGCACCCACCGCCTCCCCGTGGCAGAGCGCCCCGAGGAGCTCGGTGAACTCCGGCCCGACGACGTCCTCCTGCTCACCGTGAAGACGCAGGACGCGATCGCCGCCCTCGACACCTGGGGCGTGGCGGAGGTGCGCGGCGGCGGCACCGCCGAGCAGCGCCTGCCGGTGGTCTGCGCGCAGAACGGCGTCGAGGGCGAACGCCTCGCGCTCCGCCGCTTCGACCGCGTCCACGGCATGTGCGTCTGGCTGCCCGCGACCCACCTCGAACCGGGCACCGTCTCCGCGCTCTGCGCCCCCCACACCGGGGTGCTGCACCTGGGCCTGGCCGCCGGCGGCGTCGACGACACGACCCGCCGGATCGCCGCCGACCTCGCCGGATCCGGGTTCGAGGCGCTCGTCACCGAGGACGTGACGCGCTGGAAGTACGCCAAGCTGCTCGGCAACCTCGGCAACGCGGTCCAGGCCCTCACCGGTCCGGCCCCCCATCCCGCGAAGGAGCTCCTGCGGGCCCGGGCCGCCGCGGAGGGAGTCGCCGCGTACGAGGCCGCGGGCATCGCCTGGACCGGTCCCGAGGAGGAGGCGGCGGCCCGCGCGGGCAAGGTCGTGGAGCCCCCGCAGGAGCGCGGCGGCTCCTCCTGGCAGAGCCTGCGCCGGGGCACCGGCACCATCGAGTCGGACTACCTCAACGGGGAGATCGGTCTGCTCGGCCGCATCCACGGGGTGCCCACCCCGGTCAACGACGTGCTGCGCCGGGTGGCCGACATCTTCGCCCGCAACGGGTGGGAGCCGGGTGGGATGCACGTGTCGGAGTTGGTGGAGCTGGTCGACCAGGCGGTGGCGCGCGCGGCGCGGAAGGGGTGAGGGTCGGCCGGCGGCGGGGCCGTGGAGCCGCTCAGGCCACCGCGGCCGGCGAGCGGGTGAAGGCCGGGCGGGCGGCGTCGTAGCGGCGGAGCAGGAGGCGGGCCACCTCCGGTGCCGGGCCGAGGACGCCGGCCACCAGGTCGGCGCCCGCGGCCCGGGCCCCGTCGGCGATCCGGTCCGGCAGGCGGCCCGGGGCGAGCACGTACGGGGCGACGACGATCCGCCGGACCCCCTCGGCCCGCAGTTCCCGCACGACGTCCTCGGTGCGGGGGAGTACAGCGGAGGCGAACGCAGGACGCACGGCGCACCAACCGGTGAGCCGCCACTCCCGCGCGGTTTCAGCGATCACTGCGATCGCCTCCGGGTCGGAGGAACCGGCGGACGCGAGGACCACGCCGGTTTCGGCCCGCTCGGCCGGGGTGACCCCGGCCTCCGCGAGCCGTCGTTCGAGGGCGGACACCAGCAGCGGGTCCGGGCCCAGCACCCCGGCCTGTCGGATCCGCAGTCCGGGCAGCCGGGCCGCGGCCTCGGCGAGGACCGCCGGGATGTCCGTCTTGGCGTGGAAGGCCCGGGTCAGCAGCAGGGGCAGGGCCACCGCCTCGCGGACCCCGTCGGCGTGCAGTCGGGCCAGGACCCGCGCCGGGGTCGGGGCGTTGAAGTCGAGGAAGCAGGTCTCCACCCGTAGTCCGGGCCGCAGCAGTCGGACCCGGTCGGTCAGGGCCTCGACGGTCGCGGCGTGCCGGGGGTCCCGGCTGCCGTGGGCGATGACCACCAGGACCGGGCCGGAGCCCCCCGCCGGAGCGGGGAGCGCGGCCCGGAGCCGGGCGGAGGAGAGGGACGCGTGGTGCACGACGGGCTCACTTCACCAGCAGGCCGCGGCTGCGCAGCACCCACCGCTCGACCGGGCTGAAGATCAGCAGGTCGATGGCGATGCCGACCACGAGGATCAGCAGGATGGACAGGAACACGCCGGGCAGGTCGATGTTGTTGCGGGCGTTCTCCAGGAGCTGGCCGAGGCCGAGGCCCAGCTCGGGGGAGGAGGCGATGATCTCGGCTGCCATCAGCGACCGCCAGGAGAAGGCCCAGCCCTGCTTCAGGCCCGCCAGGTAGCCGGGCAGCGCGGCCGGCATGACGATGTGCCAGGTGCCCTTGAGGCCGGTGGCGCCCAGGGTGCGACCGGCCCGCAGGAAGAGCGGCGGCACCTGGTCGACACCGGAGACCAGCCCGTTGGCGATCGAGGGGACCGCGCCGAGCAGGATGACGGTGTACATCATGGCGTCGTTCAGGCCGAACCAGAGCACCGCCGGGGGCACCCAGGCCACCGAGGGCAGGGACTGCAGGCCGGACAGGATGGGGCCGATCGCGGCCCGCACGAACTTGACGCGCGCCACCAGCAGACCCAGCGGGGTGCCGATGGCCAGGGCGATCAGGAAGCCGAACAGGCCGCGGGAGACGGAGGTCCAGACGACCTCCAGCAGGGTGCCCTGCAACCACATGTCGGTCAGGCCGCCCCAGACCGCGGAGGGAGCGGGCAGCTTGGTCTCCTCCACGACCTTCGCGGAGACCAGGACCTGCCACACCACCAGGACCAGGGCGACGGCGACCAGCGGCGGCAGGACCTTCTTGACGAGGACCTCGCGGACCGGGGTGCGGCGTACCTCGACGGCGTCGAGCGCGTCGAGCCCGGCCTCCAGCCCGGCGAGGTCGTCCCGCTTCGGGGCGGTGTCAGTGCTGGCCATGGCGGCGGATCTCCCCACGCAGGTGTTCGGTGATCTCAAGGGACAGCTCCGCGACGTCCGCGTCCTCGATGCGGCGCGGCTGCGGGATGTCCACGGTCCACTCCTTCGCGACCCGGCCGGGCCGGGAGGAGAGCAGGACCACGCGCTCGGCCAGGCGGACGGCCTCGCGCACGTTGTGGGTGACGAACAGGACGGAGAGGTCGGTCTCCTCCCAGATCCGGGTCAGTTCGCCGTGCAGCACGTCCCGGGTGATGGCGTCGAGCGCGGCGAACGGCTCGTCCATCAGCAGCAGGTCGCTGGCCTGGGCCAGGGCCCGCGCCAGCGCCACCCGCTGGCGCATGCCGCCGGACAGCTCGTGGACCCGCTTGCCGTACGAGCCGCCGAGGCGGACGAGCTCCAGCAGTCGCTCGGCCTCCGGGCGGCGCTCCGCCTTCGGCAGACCGCGCAGCTTCAGGGCCAGTTCGATGTTCTTGCCCGCGGTCAGCCACGGGAAGAGGGCGTGCTCCTGGAACATCAGGGCCGGCCGGCCGCCGGGGGTCTCTATGGACCCCGCGGACGGCCGGTCGAGTCCGGCGACCAGGTTGAGCAGGGTGGACTTGCCGCACCCCGAGGCACCCAGGATGGTGACGAACTCGCCGGGCGCGACATCGAGACTGATGTCGTCCAGGACGAGCTGCGTTCCGGCGGGACCGGCGAAGGACTTCGAGACGTGCTCGATGCGGGCGGCATGGGTGGCCGCGGCGGTGCCTTCGGCAGCCTTGGCGAGCGTGGTGGCCATGGTCGTCACCTCCTGGGAACGTGGGGCGCTGGGTGCTTACTTGACGCCGAGGCCGGCGTCGGAGACCTCGGGCTGACCGGCGGCCTTCAGCACCTTGTTGAGGAGCGTCAGGTCGTAGATCCCGGCCAGGTCGGGCTGCTTGATGAGCTGGGCCTTGACCGCCCACTCCGACTGCGTCTTCAGGGTCGCCGCCAGCGGGTCGTTCGTGATCTGAATGCTCGGCCACGCCGGGTCGATGACCTTGGCGGCCAGCTCCTTGCCGGTCTCCGCCTTCAGGGCCGCGTTCGCGGACGCCTTGGCCTTGTCCGGGTTGGCGTTGATCCACTCGTTGGTCTTCACGGTGCCGCGCAGCACCGCCTCGACCACGTCCGCGTGCTCCTTGAGGAACTTCTGCGAGACGATGATGTTGGTGATCACGAACTTCTTGTCCGGCCACAGCTCGGTCTCGTCGAGGAGGACCTTCGCGCCCTCGGAGACCAGCTTGGAGGCGGTGGGCTCGGGCACCCAGGCGCCGTCGATGGAGCCGGACTTGTAGGCGTCGGGGGTGACCTTGTTGTCGGTGCGGACCACGGACACGTCGCCCTTGCCGCTCTCGGGGTCGACCTTCCAGCCCTTCTCCGAGATCCAGTTGAGGAACGCCACGTCCTGCGTGTTGCCCTTCTGCGGGGTGGCGATCTTCTTGCCCTTGAGCTCGTCCAGGCTCTTGATCTTGGCGGGGTTCACGACCAGCTTCACGCCGCCGGAGGCCGAACCGGAGATGATCCGGAGGTTCTGGCCCTTGGACTTCACGTAGGCGTTGATGGACGGGGAGGGGCCGATGAAGCCGATGTCCAGAGAGCCGCCGTTGAGCGCCTCGATCTCGGACGGACCGGCGTTGAAGGTCTGCGCGGCGATCTTGGTGCCGCCGAGCTCCTTCTGGATCAGACCCTCCTGCACGCCGATCAGGGCGGTGGCGTGGGTGAGGTTCGGGAAGTAGCCGATGCGCACCTTGTCGGTGGAGAGCTTCTTGGCGTCGGCGGCGACGTTGGACTTCTTGTCCTCGGTCTTGGTCTCGGCGTCGGAACCGTAGCCGCACGAGGCGAGCGCACCGATCAGGAGCGGCAGGGCGGCGGCGGCGGCGAGGCCGCGGCGCGCGGTGGTGCGGGTGGTGCGGATGGCAGGCACGGGAGGGCTTCCTCTCGGATGCCCGGCCTCAGGTCCTCCGGATGTCCGGATGCGGGGCCGGGACGTGTGAACGTCTTCGTCGGTGCGGGTGGAGCGGGGTGCGGGGGGTGTGGGCGCGCATGCGGTGCGCGTACGTCATCGCACACATCGCGCCACCCCTCCCTGGCCGCTGCCGAGGGAGCCGCTGCCCACGCGGCCGCCCTCCTTGGCGAAGGTCGAGTAGATGTCGGCAGGCATGATCAGAAGTCCCACCCCTCGTCGTCCCGGACGGTCTCCTCGGCGCGGGCGGCGAAGGCCGTACCCGCCATGCCGGCCGCCAGGGTGGTGCCGTCGGCCGGGTCGATCAGCAGGAAGGACCCGGTGCGGCGCGAGTCGGCGTACGCGTCGAGCGCGAGCGGCTCGGCGGTGCGGACGACGACGCGGCCGATGTCGTTGGCCACCAGCAGCCCCGGCTGGGGGTGCTGGGACAGGTCGTCGAGGGTCAGCCGCGAGGGGATCTCCTTGACGATGGCCTTGACCGTGCGGGTGGTGTGCTTGAGCAGCACCCGCGCGCCCACGGTCAGGGGCTGGTCCGCCACGTGGCAGACCGTCGCCGTCACGTCCTGCGTGGTGACGGGCGCGCTCGCGGAGGGGGCGATGAGGTCGCCGCGCGAGATGTCGATGTCGTCCTTCAGGCGCAGGGTCACCGACTGGGGGGCCCAGGCGATGTCCACGGGGCCGTCCAGCGCGTCGATGCCCTCGATGACGCTGGTGCGGCCGGAGGGCAGCACCGTCACGGCCTCGCCGGTGCGCAGCACGCCGGAGGCGATCTGCCCGGCGTAGCCCCGGTAGTCGGGGTGCTCGGCGGACTGCGGACGGATCACGTACTGCACCGGGAAGCGGGCCGGGCAGGCCGTGAGGTCGTGGCTGACGGGGACGGTCTCCAGGTGCTCCAGCACCGTGGGCCCGCCGTACCAGTCCATGTGGGAGGAGGGTTCCACCACGTTGTCCCCGGCGAGCGCGGAGATCGGGATGGCGGTGACCTCCGGGACGCCGAGTTCGGTGGCGTACTCGGTGAACTCGGCGGCGATGCTCGCGAAGACGGGCTCGGCGTAGTCGACGAGGTCCATCTTGTTGACGGCGAGCACCACGTGCGGGACCCGCAGCAGGGCGGCCACGGCCGCGTGCCGGCGGGTCTGCTCGACCACGCCGTTGCGGGCGTCGACGAGGACCACGGCCAGTTCGGCGGTGGAGGCGCCGGTCACCATGTTCCGGGTGTACTGCACGTGCCCGGGGGTGTCGGCGAGGATGAACCGGCGGCGGGCGGTGGCGAAGTAGCGGTAGGCCACGTCGATGGTGATGCCCTGCTCCCGCTCGGCCCGCAGGCCGTCGGTGAGGAGCGCCAGGTCCGGGGCCTCCTGGCCGCGGTCCTGGGAGACCCGCTCCACGGCTTCCAGCTGGTCCTCCAGGACCGACTTGGAGTCGTGCAGGAGCCGTCCCACCAGGGTGGACTTGCCGTCGTCGACGGAACCGGCGGTCGCGAAGCGCAGCAGCGTGGTCGTGCTGAGCTGCTCGGTGGTGCTGGTCATGGCTAGAAGTACCCTTCGCGCTTGCGGTCTTCCATCGCGGCCTCGGACATCTTGTCGTCGGCGCGGGTGGCGCCCCGCTCGGTGAGGCGGGAGACGGCGATCTCGGCGATCACCGCGTCGAGCGTGGCGGCGTCGGAGTCCACGGCGCCGGTGCAGGACATGTCGCCGACGGTGCGGTAGCGGACCAGACGGGTCTCGGTCTCCTCGCCCGCCTTCGGGCCGCCCCACTCGCCCGCGGTCAGCCACATGCCGTTCCGCTGGAACACCTCGCGCTCGTGGGCGAAGTAGATCTCGGGGAGCTCGATGCCCTCGCGGGCGATGTACTGCCAGACGTCCAGCTCGGTCCAGTTGGAGAGCGGGAAGACCCGGACGTGCTCGCCGGGGGCGTGCCGGCCGTTGTACAGCTGCCACAGTTCGGGGCGCTGCCGGCGCGGGTCCCACTGGGAGAACTCGTCGCGGAGGGAGAACACCCGCTCCTTGGCGCGGGCCTTCTCCTCGTCGCGGCGGCCGCCGCCGAACACGGCGTCGAAGCGGTGCTGCTGGATGGCCTCGGTGAGCGGGACCGTCTGGAGGGGGTTGCGGGTACCGTCGGGGCGCTCGCGGAGCTTCCCGGCGTCGATGTACTCCTGGACGGAGGCCACGTGCAGCCGCAGGCCGTGCCGGGCGACGGTGCGGTCGCGGTACTCCAGGACCTCGGGGAAGTTGTGCCCGGTGTCCACGTGCAGCAGCGTGAAGGGCACCGGGGCGGGCGCGAACGCCTTCAGCGCCAGGTGCAGCATGACGATGGAGTCCTTGCCGCCGGAGAAGAGGATCACCGGCTTCTCGAACTCGCCCGCCACCTCGCGGAAGATGTGCACCGCCTCGGACTCCAGGGAGTCCAGGTGGGAGAGGGCGTACGGGGCGTCGGCGCCCGCGGCCGCGGCGTGCAGGTGAGCGGCGGAGGTGGTCATGCCAGCCCCTTCTCGGTGAGCAGCGCGTGGAGCGACGCCGCGGACTCCTGGACGGTCTGGGTGTGCGATGCGATCCGCAGGTCGGGGGAGTGCGGGGCCTCGTAGGGGTCGTCGACCCCGGTCAGCCCGGAGATCTCCCCGGCGGCCTGCTTGGCGTACAGGCCCTTGACGTCGCGCTCGGAGCACACCTCGACGGGGGTGGCCACGTGCACCTCCAGGTAGGCGGTCCCGGCGGCGGCGTGCCGCTTCGCGACGGCCTCGCGGCTGTCGGCGTACGGGGCGATCACGGGCACGAGCGCCTTGACGCCGTTGCTCGCGAGGAGTTCGGCGACGAAGCCGATCCGCTGGACGTTGGTGTGGCGGTCCTCGCGGGTGAAGCCGAGGCCGGCGGAGAGGAACTCGCGGATCTCGTCACCGTCGAGGACCTCCACCCGGTGGCCCTCCGCGCGCAGCCGTTCGGCCAGCGCGTACGCGATGGTGGTCTTGCCCGCGCTCGGCAGACCGGTCAGCCACACCGTGGCTCCCTGGCCGGTCACGCTCATCTGGTTCTCCGTGGTGGTCTCGTGGTCGGGTGCTGCCGTGGGCGGCCGGGTCATCAGCCGTGCAGCCCGCACTCGGTCTTGGCGCGGCCGGCCCAGCGGCCGGCGCGGGCGTCCTCGCCCGCTTCGACGCGACGGGTGCAGGGGGCGCAGCCCACCGAGGCGTAGCCGTCCATGAGGAGCGGGTTGGTGAGGACCCCGTGCTCGGCGACGTAGGCGTCCACGTCCTCCTGGGTCCAGCGGGCGATCGGCGCGATCTTGACCTTCCGCCGCTTCTCGTCCCAGGCCACCACCGGGGTGTTCGCCCGGGTGGGGGACTCGTCGCGGCGCAGTCCGGTGGCCCACGCCTCGTACGCGGTCAGGCCCTCCTGGAGGGGGGCGACCTTGCGCAGGGCGCAGCAGAGGTCGGGGTCGCGGTCGTGCAGGCGCGGCCCGTGCTCGGCGTCCTGTTCGGCGACGGTCCGGGTCGGGGTGAGGGTGATGAGGTTGACGTCCATCACGGCCTCGACGGCGTCGCGGGTGCCGATGGTCTCCTCGAAGTGGTAGCCGGTGTCGAGGAACACCACGTCCACGCCGGGCAGGGCCCGGGAGGCGAGGTGGGCGACGACGGCGTCCTCCATGGAGGAGGTCACGCAGAACCGCTCGCCGAAGGTGGCGGCGGCCCAGGCGAGTATCTCCAGCGGGGAGGAGTCCTCCAGGTCACGGCCCGCCTGCTCGGCCAGTGCCTTGAGGTCCCGTCCGCCTGTGGGCGTCCCGGCGGTCCCGTCGGGGTGCGCGTCGGTTCCGCCGGTGTGGATCTCGGTCCGAGTGTCCGTCATATGGCTTCGTCCTCCCGGGAGTTCTGAAAACCGCGGGCCAGCAGCCCGAGGTACTTCAGCTGGAAGGCGCGGTTGCAGGCCCGGCATTCCCAGGCTCCGTGGCCCTGCTCGTGGGGACGCAGGTCCTCGTCGCCGCAGTAGGGGCAGTGGAAGGGGGCGGCGCGCTCGCTCACGACAGGCTCTTCTCGTCCGCGCGGGCCACCCACTGGGCGAACCGCTCGCCGTCCTCGCGCTGCTCCTCGTAGCGCGTGACGACCCGCTCGACGTAGTCGGGCAGACCGGCGGAGGTGACCTTGAGGCCGCGGACCTTGCGGCCGAAGCCGGCCTCCAGGCCGAGGGCGCCGCCGAGGTGCACCTGGAAGCCCTCGACCTGGTCGCCGTTCTCGTCGAGGACGAGCTGGCCCTTGAGGCCGATGTCGGCGACCTGGATGCGGGCGCAGGCGTTGGGGCAGCCGTTGATGTTGATGGTGAGCGGCTGCTCGAACTCCGGGAGGCGGCGCTCCAGTTCGTCGATCAGGCTCTGGCCGCGGCTCTTGGTGTCCACGATGGCGAGCTTGCAGTACTCGATGCCGGTGCAGGCCATGGTGCCGCGCCGGAACGGCGAGGGCTTGACCCGCAGGTCCAGGGCCTCCAGGGCGGCCGTCAGCGGCTCGATCTGGTCCTCGGTGACGTCCAGCACGAGCATCTTCTGCTCGGCGGTGGTGCGGACCCGTCCGGAGCCGTGGCTCTCGGCGATGTCCGCGATCTTCGTGAGGGTGGCGCCGTCGACGCGGCCGACCCGGGGGGCGAAGCCCACGTAGTAGCGGCCGTCCTTCTGGCGGTGCACGCCGACGTGGTCGCGCCAGGTCTGCAGGGGCTGGGCGGGGGCGGGGCCGTCGTTCAGCTTCCGCTTGAGGTAGTCGTCCTCCAGGACCTGCCGGAACTTCTCCGGGCCCCAGTCGGCGACGAGGAACTTCAGGCGGGCGCGGTTGCGCAGCCGGCGGTAGCCGTAGTCGCGGAAGATGGAGATGACGCCCTCGTAGACGTCGGGGACCTCGTCCAGGGAGACCCAGGTGCCCAGGCGGACGCCGAGCTTGGGGTTGGTGGAGAGGCCGCCGCCGACCCAGACGTCGAAGCCCGGGCCGTGCTCGGGGTGCTCGACGCCGACGAAGGCGATGTCGTTGATCTCGTGGGCCACGTCGAGCAGGGGCGAGCCGGAGACCGCGGACTTGAACTTGCGGGGCAGGTTGGAGAAGTCCTTGTTGCCGACGATGCGGCGGTGGATCTCCTCGATGGCGGGGGTGCCGTCGATGATCTCGTCCTCGGCGATGCCCGCGACGGGCGAGCCGAGGATCACGCGGGGCGTGTCGCCGCAGGCCTCGGTGGTGGACAGGCCGACCGCCTCCAGGCGGTTCCAGATCTCCGGCACGTCCTCGATGCGGATCCAGTGGTACTGGACGTTCTGGCGGTCGGTGAGGTCGGCGGTGCCGCGGGCGAACTCCTCGGAGATCTCGCCGATGACGCGCAGCTGTGCGGTGGTCAGCCGGCCGCCGTCGATGCGGACCCGGAGCATGAAGTACTCGTCGTCCAGCTCCTCCGGCTCCAGGATCGCGGTCTTGCCGCCGTCGATCCCGGGCTTGCGCTGGGTGTACAGCCCCCACCAGCGCATGCGTCCGCGCAGGTCGTTGGGGTCGATGGAGTGGAATCCGGCCTTGGAGTAGATCGTCTCAATGCGCGTCCGCACGTTGAGACCGTCGTCGTCCTTCTTGAACTGCTCGTTGCCGTTGAGGGGCGTGAAGTGGCCTACGGCCCACTGGCCTTCGCCGCGGTGACGCGAGGTCTTGCGGCGCGCTGCGGTGGCGGGCTTCTCCGGGGTGGCGGCCATGGCGATACGTCCTTCTGTGGCGGCTCAGGGCAGGGGGCAGGGTGCTGTCGGCGGTGACCCTGCCTGCGTTGACCTGCGGTGATGCGTACAGGTGCGGCTGATGAGGCCCCCCGGCGGGTGGGCGGGGGCGGTGTACGGCCTCAGGGGACCGACGCGTCCGCGGCGTCGGGGACGGCGAGGTGAGGTGCGGCTGGTGGTGCTCAGCTCACCGGACAGATGGCGCTGGCCATGCGGCCGAGGTCGACGTGGCGTCGACTCACCAAGGCGATTCCAGCTCCATTCATGGCCGAAGCGTGGCATGCGCGTCTTGGAGGAGTCCACCACTGTCCGCGATATGGACAAAAGAGTCTCGAATCCTGAGACCTGTGTCCTGGGTCACGCCCCACCCACCCCACGACTCCCTCCGCACACCGGCACGACGACGCGGAGAACGGGCGCGAGCGCCGCCCGCCGGGGCCGGATCGGGGGAGCGGTGGGCGACGGAGTGCCCCCCGCCGGCCGCCGCGTTCAGGGGCGCGGGGAACGGCGCGAGCGGCCGGTCACCGGCGGGGCGGCCGAAAGCACGAGACCGGCCCCCCGTCCCCCCGCCCCCGGGCGGCCTAGGCCCCGGGCCAGGGCCCCGGCGTCGCCCCCTGGGCCTTCTCCTCGGTCTCGGTCCGGAACAGCCGGAAGCCTCGACGCTGGTAGTTGTCCATCGCGGTGGGCCCGTCCCAGCTGCAGGTGTGCAGCCAGACCCGCTTGGTCGGGGGCAGGTCCGGCCACCGTTCGGCCAGGTCCCAGGCCCGTGCCGTGCCCACGGACAGCAGGTGCCCGCCGATCCGGCGGCCCCGGAAGGCCGGCAGCAGCCCGAAGTAGACGATCTCCACGGTGCCCTCGGGCTGCGCCTGGAGCTCCACGTAGCCGGCGGGGGTGCCCCGGTCGTACGCCACCCAGGTCTCGGTGCCCGGTCGCGCCAGCACCTCGGTCCACTGCGCGTGGGTCAGCTCCAGCCGGTCCGTCCAGTGGATGTCCCCGCCCACCGAGGCGTAGAGGAAGCGGCTGAATTCCGGCGAGGGGACCTCGGACCGCACGATCCGGACGTCACCCTCCGGGGCGGCGGAGGGGTTCAGGTCCGAGGGCGAGGTCTGTTCGAGTGACCACGTGGTGAGATTGGTGTCCATACCGCCATATCATCATGTCCGCAGGTCACGGCCCAAGCGGGCGCGGACCACCGAGGGCGCGTGCGAGTGCGGCAGCAGGTCGAAAGGGTCCGTCGGGCGCCGCACCGACACCCCCACCCCGTCCGCGAACCGGTAGGGCCGGTGGGTCAGCACCCCGGCCAGGTGCCGCCGCACCCGGGACATCTCGGCCCGCACGGTCACCGTCCGGGTGGCGTCCCCGAACAGTTCCTGGGCCAGTCCGGCCGCCGTCAGTCCGTCCGGCCGCTCCGCGAGCAGGAACAGCAGCTCGGCGTGGCGAGGGCTGAGCTCCTGGGTCCAGTCCCCCGCCTCCCCGTACACGGTGGCCGACCAACGGCGGGCGTGCCGCAGGTCCAGCACCACCCGGCTCACCGGGGCGCCCGCCGGGCCCGGGGCCACCCGTATCAGCCAGCCGCCGGGCAGCGGCTCCACCCGGCACCGGCCCAGCTCCGGGAGCCACACCGGCCCGGCCCCGAAGCCCTTCGGCAGCGGCACCCGCTCCAGCGGGGCCAGCCCGGTGACGGCCGCCGTCCAGCCCTGGGCGTCCACCGCGACGGCCCGGCCCTGCACGCGGGCCAGCAGCGGGGCGGCCACGGCCCGCAGGCCCGCCAGCGAGGTGAGGTGCCGGACCCGCAGCTCGCTCTCCGCGAGCCGGGCCACCGCCGTGACCCAGGACAGGGTGGCCGGGTGCATGGTGGCCAGCGGGCCGCTCACGTTGACCACGCCCAGCAGCCGGCCGTCCCGCGGGTCGTGCAGCGGGGCCGCGGCGCAGGTCCAGTCGTGGTGGCTGCTCACGAAGTGCTCCGCGGAGAAGACCTGCACGGGGCGCCGGTTCACCAGGGTGGTGCCCACCCCGTTGGTCCCGACCACCCGCTCGTCCCAGTCGGCCCCCACCTCGAAGCCGAGCCGGTCGGCCCGCCGCAGCACGGAGCTGTGGCCCTCGCGCCACAGCAGCCGGCCCTCGGCGTCGGCGACGACCATGATGTGCCGGTTCTCGTCCAGGGCCGGCAGCAGCCCCTCGCGCAGCACCGGCAGTACCTGCCGCAGGGGTGATTCCTGCCGCCGCCGCTCCGTCTCGGCCACGCTCAGCATCCGGGACCGGGCGTCCCGGTCCGGGTGCACTCCGCCCGCCAGCATCCGCCGCCAGGACTCGGCGATCTCCGGCCGTGGCGCGGCGGGCCCCCGCTCCCCGGCCAGATGGGCCGCGCGCACGCCTTTCAGCAGGCGCGCCGCCTGCCGTGCGTCCATGGCCGAAAGCCGCGCCAGGTCGACTCTGCTGCCGTTCACCGGATCCTCCCCGTACGAACCGGAACGTACCGGGAAACGCCCCGTCACCGTCCCTGCCGCTTCCCCGGCGCTCCGGTGTGCGCTCCCGCCCCCACAGGTTGCAACGCTCTGCAACTCTCGCCAAGTCCCGGTCGCCCGACCGAAACTCTTCGCGGGCGCCGCACGCGGTGCCCGGGCTCCTCCTCGGGGCTTCCCGCGGCCGGGGTGGCGCCGAGTCGGCGCGGCGCCACCCCGGCCGTCACACGGGCCCGGATCCCGGCAGCGCGACGGTTGGGGCCGTCGGTCAGCCCGGAATCCGTGCCCGTTCCACCACGGCCGCCAGGTCCAGGGTGTGCGGCAGGGTCCCGAAGGCGTGCCCGCGGTCCCCGCCCAGCCGGGAGGCGCAGAAGGCGTCCGCGACCTCCGGCGGGGCCCAGCGCACCAGCAGCGAGCCCTGGAGCACCAGGGCCATCCGCTCGACGATCCGCCGGGCCCGGGCCTCCACCCCCTCCAGGTCGGCCAGCTCGGTCAGCAGGTCCTTGACGGCCCCGTCCAGCCGGTGGTCGGCCCCGCGGGCGAGCCCGATCTCCCGGAGGAAGGCGTCGAGGGCCTGCGGTTCGCGCTGGAGGGCACGCAGCACGTCCAGGGCCTGGACGTTGCCCGAGCCCTCCCAGATGGAGTTCAGCGGTGCCTCGCGCAGCAGCCGCGGCAGCCCGGACTCCTCCACGTACCCGTTGCCGCCCAGGCACTCCAGGGCCTCCCCGACCACCGGGGTGCAGCGCTTCGTCACCCAGTACTTGGCGGCGGGCACCGCCAGCCGCAGGAGGGCCCGTTCCTGTTCGGTGTCCGCGTCGTACGCCGCCGCGAGCCGCAGCATCAGCACGGTGGCCGCCTCCGACTCCAGGGCGAGATCGGCGAGGACGTTGCGCATCAGCGGCTTGTCGACGAGCTTCCCGCCGAAGGCGCTGCGGTGCCGGGCGTGGTGCACGGCCTGGGTCAGGGCCTGCCGCATCAGCGCGGCGGAGCCGGTCACGCAGTCCAGGCGGGTGGCGGCCACCATGTCGATGATGGTGCGCACCCCCCGCCCCTCCTCCCCGACGCGGCGGGCCCAGGTGCCGTCGAACTCGACCTCGGCGGAGGCGTTGGAGCGGTTGCCCAGTTTGTCCTTGAGCCGCTGGACGGCGAAGGTGTTGCGCGTGCCGTCGGGCAGCACCCGGGGTACCAGGAAGCAGGTCGGGCCGCCCTCCCCGGTCGCCCCGGCCTGCGCCAGCACCAGGAACCCGTCGCTCATCGGCGCCGAACAGAACCACTTGTGGCCGGTCAGCAGGTACTCCCCGGAGGCGTCCAGGGGCCGGGCCACCGTGGTGTTGGCGCGGACGTCGCTGCCGCCCTGCTTCTCCGTCATGCCCATGCCGAAGAGGGCGCCCGCCTTCCGTGCGGCGGGCTTCAGTCCCGGCTCGTAGACGTGCGAGGTCAGTCGCGGCTCCCACTCGGCGGCCAGTGCCGGCTCCCGGCGCAGCGCCGGCACCGCCGCGTGGGTCATGGAGACCGGACAGCCGTGCCCGGCCTCGGCCTGCGACCACACGAAGAACCCGGCCGCCCGCCGCAGGTGCCCGTGCGGGCGACCCCAGGCGTCGGTGAGTCCCGCCGACACGGCGTGCCCGAGCAGCCGGTGCCAGGCCGGGTGGAACTCGACCTCGTCCACGCGGTTGCCGTACCGGTCGTGGGTGCGCAGTTTCGGGGGGTTCTCGTTCGCGAGCACCCCCCACTCCTGGGCCTGCGCGGAGCCCGCGGCGCGCCCCAGTTCGTGGAGTTCCTCCGAGGCCCGGTCCCGGAGTTCGGGATCGGCTCCGGCCAGATGACGCGCGATGCCCTCGGTGAGGGCCCGGTCCGTACCGTAGACGTCGTAGCCCACCAGGGGTGGGGCCTGGTTGCTCACTGTGTGGGTGGTGGCTGCCATGCCGATACGGTAAAGACGTGCAGCCAGCAAAAGAAACACCCGAGCGTCCCCCGGGGATGCTCCACCGGGCCAGGGCCCTGTACCGCAACGTCTCCAAGCGCAAGATGGCCTGGCTGCTGCTCAAGGACACGGTCAACTCGTGCATCGAGTACCGGATCCTGGGGCTGGCCGCGGAGGCGGCCTTCTTCACCCTGCTCTCCCTGCCGCCCCTCTTCCTGGGCCTGCTGGGCCTGCTGGGCTACGTGGACAACTGGACGGACACCACCACCGTCGCCAGCATCGAGGAGAACATCCTGCGGGCGGTGGGCACCGTGCTGTCCGACCGCGGCGTCAACGACATCGCGAAACCCCTCCTGGACGACGTCACCCGGCGGGGCCGACCGGACATCATCTCCCTCGGTTTCGCCTTCGCCCTGTGGTCGGGTTCGCGCGCCGTCAACGTCTTCATCGACACCATCACGGTGATGTACGGGCTCGACGGGCAGCGCGGCATCGTCAAGACCCGTCTGTTGGCCTTCCTGCTGTACGTGATCGCCCTGCTGATCGGGGCGGTGGTGCTGCCGCTGATGGTGGTCGGCCCGGACGCCGTGATCCGGCTGGTGCCCTGGGGCACCGAGGTGATCGCGGTCCTGTACTGGCCCACCGTCACCCTGCTGTCCATCGCCTTCCTCACCACGCTGTACCACGTGTCCGTACCGGTGCGCTCCCCGTGGATCGAGGACGTGCCGGGGGCCCTGGTCGCCCTCGCGATGTGGGTGTTCGGCTCCTTCCTGCTGCGGATCTACCTCACCAACACGGTGGAGGGACCCACCATCTACGGCTCCCTCGCCGCCCCGGTGGCCGTCCTGCTGTGGATCGGGATCTCCGCCTTCGCGGTGTTGGTGGGCGCGGCCGTCAACGCCGCGATCGACCGCGTCTGGCCCTCGGTGGCCACCGCCGCCGCCCGCGAGGCCAACGAACGGGTCCGGGAGGCCGAGGCGGCCCAGTACGTGGCCCGGGCGGCGGCCTGGCGGGCCCTGGCCGAGGGGGAGTCCGAGGACGACGAGGACCTGGGGATGCCCTCGGAGTTCCCCGAACGCTGGTCGAACTTCCTGCCCCCCGAGGACTACCAGTCCCGCCTCCGCAAGCACACCGAGCGCCACCCCCGCTGAACGGGACCCGGCGGCACGACGGCCGGGCACGACGGAAAAAGGATTGGCGGTGCCGGGGGCGGCCCGCGTAGCATCCGGGACGTGCGCCGCACCCGGCGCACCACCACGGGACGCACGTCGCCCCGGTGGGGATCACACGACCAGGAGGTGGACTTCGATGACTGTCGCCACGCAGGGCCCTGCCCGCACCCGAGCGCTCATCCCCACTCCTCCCGTGGTCTCCGGCTGACACCCGTACAGCGACAACGCACGACGCCGGGGCCGCCCTCCGAAGGGTCCCCCCTTGTCTTTCCCGTCTTCCGACGCCTTCTCCACCCCTTTCACCACCGCCACCGCCTCCGCCGTGCTCGACGCGCACGGCTGGGACGAGCGCTGGGAGGCCGAGTTCGCCCCGTACGCCGACCAGGGGCTCGTCCCGGGCCGGGTGCTGCGGGTCGACCGCGGCCAGTGCGACCTGATCACCGCGACCGGCACCGTCCGCGCCGACACCGCCTTCGTCACCCCGCACGACCCGCTGCGGGTCATCTGCACCGGTGACTGGGCCGCCGTCGAGACCTCGGGCAACCCCCGGTACGTCAAGGCCTGCCTGCCCCGCCGCACCGCGATCGTCCGCTCCACCTCCTCGCAGCGGTCCGAGGGCCAGATCCTCGCCGCGAACGTCGACCACGCCGTCATCGCGGTCTCCCTCGCCGTCGAGGTCGACCTCGGCCGCATCGAACGCTTCCTCGCCCTGGCCTGGGAGTCCGGCGCCCTCCCGCTGGTCGTCCTCACCAAGGCGGACCTCGTGCCCGATCCGGTCGTCCTCGCCCACCTGGTCCAGGACGTCGAGGCCACCGCCCCGGGGGTGACCGTGCTGACCGTCTCCTCCCACAACGGGGAGGGCCTCGACGTGCTGCGGGCCGTCACCGCCGGCGGTACGACCGTCCTGCTCGGCGTCTCCGGCGCCGGCAAGTCCACCCTCGCCAACGCCCTCCTCGGCGAGGACGTCATGGACGTCCACGCCACCCGGGACGTGGACGGCAAGGGCCGCCACACCACCACCACCCGCAACCTGCTCCTCCTCCCCGGCGGCGGGGTCCTCATCGACACCCCCGGCCTGCGCGGGGTCGGCCTGTGGGACGCCGCCACCGGAGTGGGCCAGGTCTTCTCCGAGATCGAGGACCACGCGGGGCACTGCCGCTTCCAGGACTGCGCCCACGAGGCGGAGCCCGGCTGCGCCGTGCTCGCGGCGGTGGAGTCCGGGGAACTGTCCGAGCGGCGCCTCGACAGCTACCGGAAGCTGCTGCGGGAGAACCAGCGGATCGTGGCCAAGACCGACGCCCGACTGCGGGCCGAGATCCGGCGCGACTGGAAGATGAAGTCCGCGGAAGGACGGGCGAACCACGCCGCCAAGCGGGGCCGGGCCTAGCCCGGCGGGGTGGGGCGGGCTCTCCGCTCGCGCGGGGCCCTCTCCCCGCCCCGCCCCTTCCCGAACCCGGGGCTCCGCCCCGGACCCCGTGCCCCGGGCGCTCCGCGCCCGGGCGCGCTCGATCGCCGCGCGGGCCCGATGTCCGGCCGGGGGACCTCCGGCACGGGGCGAAAACCAGCCCTGCCGGCGTTTGAGGCGCGGGGGTACCGGGGCGGAGCCCCCGCGAAGGGGCCGCCGGGGCGGCTCGGCGGGGGTGGGCGGTGGCTCCCCGCGGGGGGTTGCTCCGGACGGGGGAAGGGCGGGTCAGCCGCCCCAGAGGACGGCGCCCAGCCACGTCCCCGCCACCAGCAGACACGCGAAGAGCTCGACGAGCACGCTCGTGCCCACCGCCCGCATCACGCTCCGGGTCGCGGCCGCCGCCTCCCCGTGGCCGCCCAGCCGCAGCCGCTCGCACAGGTAGATCCCGCCGACGAACCCGGGCACGGTGCCGACCACGGGCAGCAGGAAGAAGCCCAGCACGCCCCCGGCGCCCGCCCACACCGCCATCCGCCGGTTCACGTCGGTCCCGCGGATCCGCCGCGGCGGCAGCAGCCACTTCACCACCTGGACCACCAGCAGCAGGGCCGTGGTGCCCACCAGTACGGCCCAGGCCAGGGCCGTCTGCTCGCGGAGGGACCACCACAGCACCCCGGCCCACACCAGCCACGTGCCGGGTACGCCCGGCACCAGCACCCCGGCCACCCCGAGCAGCAGCACCAGACCCACCAGTACTTGCTGCGGCAGATCCATCTGCCCAGACTGACCCAGACCCCCGGCGCCCGCTAGCGGGCCACCCAGCCCCGCTCGTAGGCGTGCCAGCCCAGCTGGAGCCGGGTGGTCACCCCGGTCAGCTCCATCAGGCCCTTCACCCGCCGCTGCACCGTGCGCAGCCCCAGGTCCAGGTGCTTGGCGGCACTGGCGTCCGTCATCCCGGCCAGCAGCAGCGACAGGATCTCCAGATCGGTGGCGTCCGGCACCGTCTGCTCCGTCCCCACCTCGCCGGCCGCCCCCAGCCGAAGCGGCAGCGCCTCCCGCCACACGGCCTCGAACAGGCCCGTCAGGGACTCCAGCAGCCCGCTGGCGTGCACGACCAGCGCGGCGGGCTCCGCGGCGGCCCCCCGGGCCGTGAGGGGCACCATCGCCAGGCTCCGGTCGGCGATCACCAGCTTGGTCGGGACCTCCCCGGTGACCCGGACCTGCTCGCCCCGGCCCAGCGCCGTGGACGCCTCCGTCAGGCCCCGCGGCAGGGACAGCACCTCCCGCTCGATCACCACCCGGTACGTCACCCCGCGGCGCGCGGCCTGCTCCTCGGCGTCGTTCTCCGTGCCCGTCACCACCTGCGGCCGCCCGCTCACCAGGGCGCAGACCTCCTCCACCGCCCCGAGCTGGAGCTGCACGAACCGGTGCGCCACCGCGCTGGCCCCGGTGACCACCTCCACCAGGTCGTGCACGGCGGGCTCCACCGCCTCCGCCCGGTACTCCTCCGCCAGCAGCGCCGCCGCCAGCTCCGCCCGCTCCAGCTCGTGCCGCTGCTGCGTCAACAGCGCCCCCAGCGCCACCCCGGGCGGCGCCGCCACCCAGCGCCCCGGCCGCGCCGAGGACTGGGCGGCCAGCCCGTGCCGCTCCAGATGCCGCAGGGCCCGCTCCGTGTGCGGAACCGGAAGGGTCAGCCGATGGGCCAGGTCCCCCACCTCAGCTGCGCCCATGGCGACGAGCGCCCGGTAAGCGGACTCCTGACCCTCGTCCAGACCTATCGCACCCAACATCCGGCCCACCCCACTCCCCAGCTGTTCCGTGGCGGGAAACGGCCACGGCGCAAACCCGCCTCGGGACATCATCACCGCACCCGGGGCCCTCGTGCCAAGGTGGCGCCACCGCAGCACCGACATCCGCCGGACCACACCAGTCTGCGCGGCAACTTTGCCGCGCATGAGTGCAGTTGGCCGGAATTCACCTGGGGAGAGCGATGCGCCCGATATCGCGTACGGCATGGGGGGCGGCGACCGCCGCGGCCCTCGCCGTCACCGCCGTCGCCCCGTCCGCGGCACAGCCGCGGGCGGGGGAGCAGGCCGGCAGGCCACTGACCGGCAGCGAGGCCGCGGCCCGCCGGACCCCCGGGCCGGTCACGGTCACCCTCGTCACCGGCGACCGGGTCCTCGTCTCCACCGGCGCCGACGGCCGCACCGCCGCCACCGCCCTGCCCCGCGAGGACGGCACCCGGCCGCCCGTGCAGACCCGCCGGACCGGCGAGGACCTGTACGTCTACCCGGACTCCGCCGCGGCCGCCCTGGCCGCGGGCACCGTCGACGAGGAACTCTTCAACGTCACCGGCCTGGTCCGGCAGGGCTACGACGACTCCCGCGCGAAGCGCCTGCCCCTGATCGCCGTCTACGCCGACTCCGCGGCCGTGGCCCGCACCGCCCCCGCGGCCCCGCGCGGCGCCTCCCGCGGCCCCGTCCTGCGCTCCATCGGCGGGGTCTCCCTGAGCGCCGACAAGGCCCGCGCCGCCGAGTTCTGGACCGACCTCACCGCGCCCCGTGCCCGGGCCGCCGGCGGCGGGCTGCGCAAGCTCTGGCTCGACGGGAAGGTCCGCGCCACCCTGGAGCGCTCCACCCGGCAGGTCAACGCCCCCGCCGCCTGGGCCGCCGGATACGACGGCAAGGGCACCAAGGTCGCCGTCCTCGACACCGGCACCGACCTCGGCCACCCCGACCTCAAGGGCCGCGTCACCGCCGCGGAGAACTTCACCGACTCCGACACCGCCGACGACCGCCAGGGCCACGGCACCCACACCATCTCCACCGTGGGCGGCTCCGGGGCGGCGAGCGGCGGCGCCAAGAAGGGCGTGGCCCCCGGCGCCGCCCTGCTCAGCGGCAAGGTGCTCGACGACGCCGGGTACGGCCTGGACTCCTGGATCATCGCCGGCATGGAATGGGCCGCCGGGCAGGGCGCCGACGTGGTCTCCATGAGCCTCGGCGACCCCTCCCGCACCTCCTGCGACGACCCGCTGGCCGCCGCCCTGGAGAAGCTGTCCCAGGACGGCCCGCTGTTCGTGGTCGCCGCCGGCAACACCGGCCCCGGCCCCCGCACCGTCTCCTCCCCCGGCTGCGCCCCGAGCGCCCTGACCGTCGGCGCCGTCGACCGCGACGACAGCACCGCCGTGTTCTCCAGCCGGGGCCCCGCCGGGGACGCCCACACCCTCAAGCCCGAGATCGCGGCCCCCGGCGTGGACATCTCCGCCGCCGCCGCGGGCGGCCGCGGGGTGTACGCCTACCAGGCCATGTCCGGCACCTCCATGGCCACCCCGCACGTCGCGGGCGCCGCCGCCCTCGTCAAGCAGGCCCACCCGGCGTGGCCCGCGAGCCGCGTCAAGGCCGCCCTCGTCGGCTCCGCGCAGACCCGGATCCCCGGGGACGCGCACGAGACCGGCGGCGGCCGACTCGACGTCAAGGCCGCCGTGGACACCACCGTCACCGGCGCCGCGGCCCTCCAAGGCGGCCTCTTCCACTGGCCCCAGGACCGCACCGACCGCACCACCGTCCAGGTCCCCTACACCAACCACGGCACCCGCCCGGTGACCCTCCGGCTCGCCGTGGAACGCCTCACCGGCCACGACGGCTCCACCGTCCGCTCCGCCATGGCCCGCCTCGACCGCGGCACCGTCACCGTGCCCGCCGGGGCCACCGTGACCGTCCCGCTGCGCCTCGACCCCGCCGCCGCGCTCTCCCGCGCCCAGTACGGGGACGTCACCGGCCGGGTCGTCGCCACCGCGAACGGGGTCCGCGTCTCCACCCCCTTCACCCTGTACGTGGAACCCCGCACGGTCACCCTGCGGGTCAAGCTCCTCGACCGGACGGGCCGCCCCGCCGCCCACTCCTCCTCCCTCGACGTGATCGGCACCGACGACGCCAGTGGGGAGCGCCGCTACAACGAGGGCGCCGCCGACCAGCTCTTCCGGGTCCGGCCCGGCGCGTACTTCCTCTCCGCGTTCGTGGCCACCCCCGACGCCGGCGAGCACCCCGCCCTCCTCGACTCCCTCACCTACCTGGGCCGCCCGCAGGTCGAGGTCCGCGGGGACACCACGATCGTCCTCGACGCCCGCCGGGCCGCCCGGCTGCGGACCGTCACCGACCGCCCCACGGAGACCCGTTCCACCACCCTCGCCTTCTCCCGCAGCTGGGACGGGGTCTGGCAGCACGCCGGCACCGCCATGGCCGGGGGCACCGTCAAGGGCTTCTACGCCTCCGTGGAGGGCCGCGCCCGCGACGGCGCCTTCGAGTTCGGCAGCTACTGGCGGGCCGCCGCGCCCCTGGTCTCCGAACTCAAGGTGGCCGGCGGTCCCGTCCTGCACCCGCTGACCGCCTCCCTGGGCAGCGACAACCTCGACGGACAGGGCTCCGCCCGCCTGGTCGACGCCGGCGCCGGCACCCCCGCCGAACTCGCCGCGGCCGGGGCGAAGGGCGCCGTGGTCCTGGTCGCCGCCGAGGAACCCTCCCTGTACGAGGCCGCCCGGGCCGCCCGGGACGCCGGGGCCGTGGCCCTCCTCGCCCACCGCACCCTGCCCGGCCGCTGGCAGGGCTCCACCGGCCACGCGGGCGGCGGCGCCCTGCCCGCCCTCACCGTCGACTCCGCCGAGGCCGGCGCCCTGCTCGCCCGCCTCGCCAAGGGACCCGTCACCCTCACCTGGAAGGCCACCGCGAGCAGCCCGTACGTCTACAGCCTCGCCCAGCCCGAGCAGGGCGAGATCCGCTCCGACCGCACCTACCGGATCCACGACCGTTCCCTCGGCTCCGTCACCGCCCGCTACGGCTCCATGGGCGTGGCCGCCGACTACGTCGACCTGGTGACCGCCTACCGGCCCTCCGGGAACGGGGTCTTCTTCGGCGCCATCGAGACCGTCCGCGCCCCCTCCGAGCGCACCGAGTTCTTCACCGCGGGCGACACCTCCTGGCAGCACCTGGTCTCCTCCAGCTTCCCCTGGGGCGAGTTCATGACCGACCGGATCCGCACCCACACCGCCGGCGCGCACCGCACCGAACGCTGGTACGACGGGGTCGTCGCCCCGGTGGCCGCGCGCGACGCCGACGGCGAGCCCCAACTGGCCGCCGAACGCCAGGGCAACCTCATCGGATTCGCCTCCGCCCCCTGGGGCGACGGCGAACACCACGCCCAGGCAGGCGGGTTCGGGGACCTCGGCAACCTCGTCCTGAAGCGGAACGGCGAGCAGATCGGCGACAGCCCCTACCCGATGGGCGCGTTCGAGGTGCCCGCCGCGTCGGGCCGCTACGAACTCACCCAGCACGTCACCAAGTTCGGGGCGCCGGCCCGGGTCTGGCAGCGGTCCGCCTCGGTGATCACCACCTGGGCCTTCACCTCCCGCCTGGACCCGACGGCCCACTCGGTGCCGCTGCCGGTGCTCTTCCCCCGGTACACGCTGCCGGAGGACGGGGCCAAGACCCTCGCCGCGAGGAACGGGCAGGTCATCGGCTTGAACGTTTCCGGTCACGCGGGCTACACCCCCGGTTCGATCAAGACCGCCAGACTCTCGTACTCGTACGACGGTGAGCACTGGACCCTGGCCCGCACCGCCCGCCACGGCGGCGCGTGGACCGCGGTGGTCGACCACGCCGGAGCGAGCGGCAAGCCCGTCTCGCTGAAGGTGGAGCTCACCGACGGCGCGGGCGCGTCCGTCACCCAGACGGTCGAACGCGCCTACGACGTGCGCTAGGCACGGCCCCCGAAGGGGCCCCTGGCGCAGCGAAGCCGGGTCCGCCGGGCGACCTTCCCGTGGGGGGTGGGGCCGTCCGGCGGACCCTTCCGCCGTTCCCCGGCGGAACGGATTTTCCCGATGGGCCCGTACGGCCGGCGCCCGCCGCCGAGAATGAGGGGCATGAGCCGGGACCCTGAAGCGGAAGACTGGTGGCAGCGCCTCTACGAGGACCCCGAGCAGGGCCCGGGCGCACCGCCCGGCCGTGCCGCGGCCGGCCCGGACGGCGGTGCCGGCACCGGCACCGACAGCGTGGACGCCCGGTTCGCCTCGGCGGCGCGCGTCGTGGCCCCCTCGGGTCCGGCCGCCCCGGGCGACCCGGCCCCGCCGGAGCCCGCGGGCCCCGCCGTCCCGCCGCCCCGTACCGTCCCGACCGGTCCGTCCGTGCCG
>NZ_JBEOSD010000081.1:0-34198 GCF_040302735.1 Streptomyces sp. NPDC097619
ACCAGCAGCACCCCGGCCCCGGGGACGAGCACGAAGACCTGGAGGTAGCGGACGAAGCCGGGGAGCGCGGTGTACGGGTCCCCGGCTGCCCAGGTAGGCGTCCCGGATCGTGACGGCGGAGGTGTTGCCCTGCCCGTCCGTGACCCGGGCCCGGAAGGACAGGCTCTCGCCCGCCGCCGGGTTCCGCACGGACACGGCGCCGTCCTTCACGGTCAGCCGCTGCCAGGTCTTCCCCCGGTCACGGCTCACCGACACCACGAGGGAACCGAGGTTCCCGTCGGCCGCCGCACCCTGCACGGTCACCGGGACCCGCACCGTACGACCCGCCGGGGCGCCCGAGGCGAGGTCCACCGGGACCGCGAAGCGGACCGTGGAGACCGGCAGCGCCGTGGTGTCCGTGACCGGCCCGGAGCGGAAGGAGAAGCTCGCCTCGACCCGGCTCGCGGTGCCGGCGACCTCCGCCGACCGCTCCACGACGGCCGTCAGCCGGTACGCGGCCTCTCCCGCGCCGACCGTGAACGGGACGTACCCGCTCAGCGGGTCGTCGTTCTCGGCGACCTCGACCCCGTCGCGGTACAGCACGGAGCGGACCTTCGTGAACGTGGAGAAGCCCGGGTGGCCCCGCCCGTCGGCGAGCAGCGGCACGGAGGCCACCAGGTGCTGCTCACCCGTCTCCGGGTCGGGCGCGGTGCGGAACACGCCCCGGCCCGTGGTCAACAGCGGCCCGAACACGGCGGTGTTGAAGGTCTCCCGGTAGGTGCGGCCGGCCTCGTAGCGCTGCGGGACGACGGTCTCGTGGCTGCTGTCGAACACCGGGAAGCCGTGCTCCCCGGGGGCCCCGTACTGGTCGGAGCGGGTGGTCCAGCGCACCCCGTCGGCCGTGGACAGGTAGAACGTGCGGGTGGACGGCGCGGCCATCGGAGCGGCGTAGCCGTTGCCCAGGGGCGCGCCCGGCAGCTGCGGGAAGGGCGCGGTGAACACCGTCTTGCCGGCGGCGGAGGCCCCCGCCGACACCTTCAGCACGGCGAGCCCGGAGCGCTTCACGTGCCGCGCGTACCCGGTGGCGAGCTTGCGCACCGCACCGCCGAAGGCCACGGCGTACTGGGCCGTCGCGCCCTTGAGGAAGTGCGCGTCCCAGGTCTGCAGCAGGGAACCGTCGGTGACGGCCGGACCGGCGTGCGCGGTGCGGAAGCCCGTGAACCCGCGCAGCACCCAGCCGTTCCCGACCCGGCCCGCGGGGGTGGCGCGCTCGTAGTACGAGCCGCCGAAATCGGCGCGGGCGATGCCCGGCACGGTCAGGTCCACCGGCTTCGTGGTGCGGGCGTCCGCGGTGATCCGGGTGGCGCGGGTGACCTCCAGCTTCGGCCGGGAGATCCAGTCCGAGCCCGCCGCCAGGTCCGAGGGGTCCCGGTACACGGCGGTGTCCAGCATGTACGAGCCCTTGGGGACGCGGACCGTCTGCGCGCCGGGCACGCTGTCGATGCGAGTCCCGAAGCCCTTGGCCGGGCCGTCCACCCCGACCAGGGTGTGCGTGTAGTGCGCGGCCTCGGCCCCGTCCCGGTCCAGGGCCCGCAGGGTCAGGTCGTAGGACTCGGCCTCGCGGACCGCCGTGGCGGCCGTGCGCACCGACTGACCCGGCGCCGCGGCCGTCACGTACCCGGTGAAGGTGCCGTCGGCGTCCCCGACACGGGTGTCGGCGGTCAGCGCCACCTCGGCCCGGCCGCCCGCCGGCACCGTCACCCGGTCCGCGCCCAGCCGGAAGAACCCCTCCGGGGCCGGTCGGCCCGCCGGGTCCACCCCGGCCACGGACAGCTCCAGCGTGACGTCGGTGGTCCCGAGGTTGCGGTAGCCGACCTTCCGGGTGACCGGCTCGTCGTCGGCGTGCGGCCAGCGGGCCGTGCCGAAGGTCAGGGACACCGGGTCGGCGATCACGCTCTGGGACAGCGCCCGGTCCACCCGGATCCGACCGGTGCCCTGCTGGTAGGCGGTGTACGGGCCGCCCTCGGTGGAGGCGGTGAGGGCGCCCTTCAGCTCGACGGACCTCCACCGCGGGTGCCGCTGCTTGAGGAGGGCGGCGGCCCCCGCCACGTGCGGGGTGGCCATGGAGGTGCCGTCCAGCGAGAGGTAGCCGGGGGTCGGGTGCGGGATCCCGGGCCGGGTGTCCAGGGCGCTGCCCGGGGCGGCGGCCGCGGTGACGGCCACGCCCGGCGCGGTCACGTCCGGCTTCACGGCCCCGTCGTCGAGGCGGGGGCCGGTGCTGGAGAAGGGGGCGAGGCGGTCCTCCTTGTCCACGGCGCCGACGGTCAGCGCGGCGTCCGCGGTGCCCGGCGAGCCGAGCGTGGACGCGCCGGCCGTCCCGTCGTTGCCGGCGGCGACCGCGAACAGGACGCCCCGCTCCGCGGAGAGCCGGTCGACGGCCGCCTCCAACGGGTCGGTGCCGGGGGAGTCCGGGCTGCCCAGGCTGAGGTTGACGATGTCCGCGCCCTCGGCGGCGGCCCACTCCATGCCCGCGACGATCGCGGAGTCCTCCCCGTACCCCTCGTCACCCAGCACCTTCCCGCTGATGAGCTCGGCACCGGGGGCGACCCCCGCGAGCCGGCCGCCCGAGGCGGCCCCGGTGCCGGCGGCGGTGGAGGCCACGTGCGTGCCGTGTCCCACCCGGTCCGCGGTGTCGGGGGAATCGGAGAAGTTCCGCTCGGCCTTCACCCGGCTCGCGAGGTCCGGATGCGTGCGGTCCACCCCGGTGTCGAGGACGGCGATCCGCACCCCCGTCCCGTCGTACCCGGCCTGCCGGACCCGGTCCGCCCCGATCTGCGGGACGCTGCGGTCCAGGCTCGCCCGGCGCACCCCGTCCAGCCAGACCCGGGCGATCCCGGACGCGGTGGCCCGTGCCCCGTCCCGCCGGCGGTCCGTGAGGGCCTTCCACACCCGGGCCGCGTCCGCCGGGGAGGTGCGCACGGCCTCGGCGTTGAGCGTCGGCAGGCTCCGGCGCACCTTCGTGGTCCCGGCGGCGCGCAGCCCGGACCGGGCGGGGGCGGCGGCCCCCGCGTACTGGACGATCAGCTTGAGGCCGTCGCCGTGGCTGCGTCGCAGGGCCGGGTCGGCGAGCCCGACCACGTCGAACAGCCGCTCGTCCAGGCGGCCTTCGGCGATCAGCCGCTCGGCGTCGGCGGGCAGCAGCAGGGTGCGGTCCCCGGTGCGCTGGATCCGTACGGGCACCCGCTCGCGGCCCGCGGCGGGCTCGAAGCCCACCACCCGGCCGCCCGGGGCCACGAGCACCCGGTCGCCCGTGACGAGCGGGATCCGCTGGTGGCCGCCGGTGGTCGGGACGGTTCCGGCCGCGGGTTCCGCGGTCGTGGTGACGGCGGTCGCGGGACCGGTCACGGTCGTGGCCAGGACCGCCGCGGCGGCTGCCGCGACGGTCAGGGCGCGTGCGGGACGCACTCGTGCGCGCAAGTCTCCCCCAGGAGCTCAGGGCTGAAGTGGATGATCAGGGTCCGGCCATGGGGCAGAGCGCCGCCGCCGGTCCGCGCAGTATGTGCGGGCCGAGGGAGGTGATCAACAGCGCTCGGTCGCGGCCGCGTCCGGGTGCGCGGTTTCAAGTCAGCCGCGGCTCCCCGGGTTTGACGGGACGTGGACCGTCCCGTGACCGTTGCGTGACGGCCGTGCGATGGCCCCGCGACACCGCCGGAGGGCGGGGGCCCGGATTCCGCTCCGGCACCGGGCGGACGGGTTCCATGGCGCCGTCCGGCCCCATGCTCCGCGCCGTCGAGGCAAGTTGGCCGCATACCGCCGTGTCCGCGACCCGCCGAATCCGGTGGCCCCCTCGCATCGCGGCGCCTAGCCTGGATCGATGTCCTCCGTGAAACTGCGCCACTCCGTCCGTGCGATCGTCCTGGACGAGGAGGACCGGATCCTGCTCTGTCGCTTCTCCTTCCCCGACCGGGCCGTCTGGTCCGTGCCCGGCGGGGGAGTGGAGCCCGGCGAGGAGCGGTACGCGGCCCTCCGCCGCGAGATGCGGGAGGAGACCGGCCTGCGGGTGACCGGCGAGCCCCCGCACGTGTGGCGGCGCAGGGTGCTCGACCCCGGCTACGCGGAGGGCTACGACGGGGTCCTCATGGACTACTTCCTGGTGCGCGCCGCCGCCTTCCGACCCGCGGGCAGCCTCTCCACGGAGGAGTTGGCCGCCGAGAACATCACCGGGTTCCGCTGGTGGCGGCCCGAGGAGATCACCGGATACCGGGGCCCCGACCTGTTCGGGCCCCGCGCCCTCGGTGAGCTGCTCACCGGCCTGCTCCGCGACGGCGCCCCGGCCCGCCCGCTGGAGTTGGACCGGTGACCGCGGACCGGCCCGGACCGGGCCCGGTCGGTGGGCCCGCGCCCGGTGCGGGACCCGATCCGAGCGGGGCGGCCGAGGACGCCGCGCGGTCCGTGGTGTTCCGCACCGCCCGGCTCACGGTGCGCGCCTTCCGCGCGGCCGACACGGCCGTCGCCTTCGCCCTGTGGTCCGATCCGCAGGTGTGCCGCTTCACCGGCGACCGGCCGGCGGTCGACCCGGAGGAGACCGCCGCCGACATCCGCCGCTGGCGGACCGTGGCCCTGCGCGGGCCCGGCTGCGGATTCTGGGCCGTGGAGGCCGAGGGCGCCGGATTCCTCGGCGACGTGTACGTGCGGCCACTGGACGGGGCGCCCGGGGAGCACGAGATCGGCTGGCACCTCGCCCCCGCCCACTGGGGCCGCGGCTACGCCACGGAGGCCGCCCTCGGCGCCGTCCGGTACGCCCGGGCCGCGGGGGTGGGCCGGCTGGTCGCCCTCGTCGCGCCCGGTCACCCCGCCTCGGCCCGGGTGGCCGAGAAGGCCGGTCTCCGCTTCGAGGGCCGCTCCGACCGCTACGCCCCCGGTGAGCCCCCGTCCGAGGTGTACGCCCTGGAACGCCCCGGCCGCGCCTGAGGCCCGCGTCCCCGGTCGACCCGCTAAGGGTGGGCCGCGCGGGCCGCCCCGCCGAAAGCACCCGCCCGGGCGGCGGCCGCGGCCGCCGCGGCGGCCCGAGCGGGCAGCCCCGGGTCCGGTCCCGTCCGCAGCAGCAGGAGCTCGTGGTAGAGCGGTGCGGTCGCGGTGACGAGCAGCGCCCGCGCGTCCACCGGCGCCGCCAGCTCGCCCCGCGCCACGGCCCGGGACACCGTCACGGCGCAGCGGGCGTACCGGTCCTCCCAGAACCGGGACAGGGCCGCGGCCGCCGCCGGCGAGCGGAACCCGGCCGCGATCAGGGCCGTGGTCAGGGTGGGCCCGCCGGCGGCCAGTGCCGTGTGCACCTCCTCGTTCAGGGCCGTCAGGTCGCCCTCCAGGGATCCCGTGTCGGGCGGGTCCCAGCCGTCGTCGGCCGCCGCGTCGAGGAGGTCGGCCAACAGGCGCCCGACATCGCCCCAGCGCCGGTAGACCGTGGTGCGGTGCACCCCTGCCCGTTCGGCCACGGCGTCCACGGTCAAGGCGTCGTAACCGGCCTCCAGCAGCAGGGCGCCGGCCGCTTCCAGCACCCGGACGCGGACCCGTGCGCTGCGGCCCCCCGTGCGCCGTTGCTTCGCGGGCGTGCCGTCCCGGCCGGAAAGTGCTGTTGCCGCCGCGTCCTCGTCCATGTCAGGATCTTAACGCAACATCTGTCGCTTTAAGGGAGAGTCCCATGGAGATCCGCCGCCTTCCCGCACCGCCCGCCCCCGCCCCCGCACCCCCGGAGCCGCACCGTGACCGCCCAGCTCACCGCCACTGACCTCACCAAGTCCTACGGGGGCCGCCCGGTCCTCGACTCCGTCACCCTCTCCGTCCGCCCCGGCGAACGCCTCGGCATCGTCGGCGAGAACGGATCCGGCAAGACCACCCTCCTGCGGCTGCTCGCCGGCGCCGAACGACCCGACCACGGCGAGGTCTTCCGCCACGCCGAGGGCGGCACCGGACACCTCGCCCAGGAGGAGGACCTGCCACCCGGGCTGACCGTCCACGCGCTCATCGAGCGCGCCCTCGCCCCTCCGCGGGCCCTGGAAGCCCGCCTGCGCGCCCTGGAGGCCGGGATGGCCTCCGGCGACACCTCCGCGACCACCCTCACCGACTACGCCGACGCCCTCACCGCCTTCGAACTCCGCGACGGGTACGGGGCCGAGGCCCGCCTGGAGCGCGCCCTCCACGGGCTCGGCCTCCCGGCGCTGCCCCGCGAGACCCCCGTGGACCGCCTCTCCGGAGGCCGGACCGTCCGCCTCCGCCTCGCGGCCCTGCTCGCCGCCGACCCCGAGCTCCTGCTCCTCGACGAACCGACGAACCACCTCGACGACGCCGCCCTGACCTGGCTGGAGGAGTACCTGCGGCACCGCAGGGGCACCACCGTGGTGGTCTCCCACGACCGCCTCTTCCTGGAGCGCGTCGCCACCTCCCTGCTGGAGGTCGACGGCGACCTCCACCGCACCGCCCGCCACGGCGACGGCTACGCCGGATACCTGGCCGCGCGCGAGACCGAGCGCCGCCGCCGCGCCGAGGCCCACGCCGCCTGGCGGACCGAGACGGACCGGTGGCGCGGGGCCGCCGCCGGCACCGCCCGCCGCGTCGCCCCCGGCCGGGCCCGCAAGGACGGCGACAAGATGGCCTACGACCGGGCGGCGGGCCGGGTGCAGCAGTCCCTCGCGAGCCGCGTCCGCGCGGCCGAGGAACGCCTCGCCCGGCTCCTCGCCCACCCCGTCCCCGCCCCGCCCGAACCGCTGCGCTTCACGACGATCCCCCGCACCGCCACCCCGGCTCCCGCGGCCGACGGCCCGGGGGAGCGCACCCCGCTGCTCACCGTCACGGGCGTCGCGCTGCACGGCCGGCTCGCTCCCGTCGACCTGAGCCTCGCGGCGGGCGACCGCCTCCTGGTCACCGGACCCAACGGCGCGGGCAAGAGCACCCTCCTGCACCTGCTCGCGGGCGCCCTCGCCCCCGACCGAGGAGCCGTCCACCGCAGCGGCCGGACCGGACTGCTCGCCCAGCACGCCGCGCCCGCCCCGACCGCGGGCACCCTCCTCGAAGCCTTCGCCCGGGGCCGGACCGGCACCCCGCAGGATCACGCCGAGGACCTGCTGGCCCTGGGACTGTTCCACCCGACCGTCCTCACCGCCCCGGTCCGCTCCCTCTCCAGCGGGCAGCGGCAGCGACTGGCCCTGGCCCGGCTGGTCACCGCACCGGCCGACGTCCTGCTCCTGGACGAGCCCACGAACCACCTCTCCCCGGCCCTGTCCGAGGAACTCGCGCGCGCCCTCGCGGACTTCCCCGGTGCCGTGGCCCTCGTCAGCCACGACCGGAGCCTCCGCTCCCGATGGACCGGCCCCCGCCTCGCCCTCGCCGCGCCCGAGCCCGTCGCCGCCGACCGCTGACCCGGCCTCCCCGCCGGCCCCCGCTCCCGGACGCCACTTCACGCCCCGTACGGAAGGAAACCCTTGACCACCACCGTCACCCCGCTCGGAGAGTTCACCCCGACCACCCCCGGCTCCGGGCCGTACGCCCTGTGCGCCGGACCCGACGGCCGCCTCTGGTGCACCCTCGTGCACGCCGGACGCGTGGCCCGGATCGACCCCGCCGCCGGCACCGTGGACGAGTTCGACCTGGGAGCCCCCGACTGCGGCCCCACCCTGATCACCACCGGACCGGACGGCGCCCTCTGGTTCACCCGCCACCGCGACCACCGCATCGGCCGCATCGACATCGACGGCACCTCGCGCTCCCACCCCCTGCCCGGCGGCACCGGCGGCCCGTACGGCATCGCCGCCGGACCCGACGGCGCCGTCTGGTTCACCCTGATGGACACCGACCGCGTCGGCCGCGTCGACACCGAGGGCCGGGTGCGGACCTTCCCCCTGCCGCACACCGGAGGCTTCCCCTCCTTCCTGGTGGCCGCCCCGGACGGGGCCCTGTGGTTCACCCTCAACCAGGCCCACGCCCTCGGCCGGATCACCGTCACCGGGGAGGTGGAGCTGCACCCGCTGCCCGAATCGGGCGGCGCCCCCGTCGGGCTGGCCGCCGGACCGGACGGCAGCCTGTGGTTCGCGGAGATCGCCGCCGGCCGGATCGGCCGGTACCGGCCCGAGGGCCCGACCGGCCCCGCCGCCTGGTCCTCCTGGCGGCTCCCCGACCCCGGCGCCCGCCCGCACGCCGTCACCGTCGCCCCGGACGGCACCTGCTGGTTCACCGCCTGGGGCACCGGACGCCTCGGCTCCGTCAGCCCCGACGGCACCCTCACCGAACACCCCCTCGGCGGCCCGGCGAGCGAACCCCACGGCCTGGCCTTCGGCCCCGACGGCACCCTGTACGTGGCCGAGGAACGCGGCACCGTCAGCCGCCGACGGGTGGGTCCCGCCTGAGCGGCACCCGTACCCCGGCCCGGGTGCCGCTCAGGCCGGCGCGGGCGGCCCGAGCAGTTCCCGTACCAGGGCGCCCACCTGGGCCGTCTCCAGCAGGAAGCCGTCGTGCCCGGACGCGGAGGTGACGATCCGCGGCCCGTCCGCCGACGGGATGCCCGCCGCCAACTCCTCCTGCTGGGCGAGGGGGTACAGGCGGTCCGAGTCCACCCCGGCCACCAGGGTGCGGGCCCGGACGCGGCCCAGGGCGGCCCGCGTCCCGCCGCGGCCCCGCCCGACGTCGTGCGTGTTCATGGCCTCGACCAGGGTGACGTAGCTCGCGGCGTCGAAACGGCGCACCAGCTTCGCCGCCTGGTGGTCCAGGTAGGACTCCACCCGGTACCGGCCGCCGTACCGCGGATCCTCGCCCTCCTGAGGGAAGTGCCCGAAACGGGACTGGAGTTCCGTCGCCGACCGGTAGGTGATGTGCGCGATCCGCCGGGCCGTGCCCAGGCCCGCGTGCGGCCCCCGCCCCGGCCCCGCGTCGTGGTAGTGCCCGCCCCGCCAGTGCGGGTCGGCGCGGATGGCCCCCACCTGCGCGCCGGCCCAGGCGATCTGCTCGGCCGCCGCCACCGCCGGACAGGCCAACAGCAGCAGCGCGGCCACCCGGTCCGGTTCCCCCACGGCCCACTCCAGGGCCCGCATCCCGCCCATCGACCCGCCGACCACGAGCGCCCAGCGCCCGATGCCCAGCGCGTCGGCCAGCTCGGACTCGGCCCGCACCTGGTCGCGCTGGGTCAGCCGGGGGAAGTCCCCGCCCCAGGGCCGCCCGCCCGGTCCGACCGAAGCCGGTCCCGTGCTGCCCTGGCAGCCGCCCAGGACGTTCGGCGCCACCACGAACCACCGGTCGGTGTCGAGGGCCCGACCCGGGCCGACCAGAGCGTCCCACCAGCCCGCGGTCGGATGCCCCGGCCCGGCCGGCCCCGCCACGTGACTGTCCCCGGTCAGCGCGTGCAGCACCAGCACCGCGTTGGACCGGTCCGGGGCGAGCCGCCCCCAGGTCTCGAAGGCCAGCTCCACGCCCGGGAGTTCGCCCCCGTGCTCCAGCGGCAGGGGCCGGCCGGACCGGTGCCACCGGCGGCGACCCACCGGGTCCCCCGCCCGCCACGCGCCGGTGGCGGGCAGGGGACCGGCGGGAGTCCGGTGCGCGGGGGCCCGGTTCAGGACGCTTCCTTCGCCGCCCGGAACCCGGCCTCCAGGTCCGCCTTGAGGTCCGCCGGGTTCTCGATGCCCACCGACAGGCGCACCAGGCCCGGCGTGGTCCCGGTCGCCGCCAACTGCTCGGCGTCGAGCTGGCTGTGGGTGGTGGACGCCGGGTGGATGACCAGGCTGCGGACGTCCCCGATGTTCGCGAGGTGGCTGAACAGTTCCAGCCCGTCCACGAAGCGCCGGCCGGCCTCGACCCCGCCCCGCAGCTCGAAGGAGAGCACGGCCCCGGTCCCGCGCGGCAGGTAGCGGCGGCCGGCCTCGTACCAGCGGCTCGACTCCAGGCCCGGGTGGTGCACGGCGGACACCTCGTCCCGCCGTTCCAGCCACCGGGCGAGCTCCAGCGCGTTCGAGGAGTGCCGGTCCAGTCGCAGGCTCAGCGTCTCCACTCCCTGGAGCAGCAGGAAGGCCGAGTGCGGGGCGATCGCGGGCCCGAGGTCCCGCAGCAACTGCACCCGCAGCTTGGCGGCGTAGGCCCCCGGCCCGAGGGCCGGCCAGTAGCGGAGCCCGTGGTAGCTCGGGTCGGGCTCGGAGAAGCCGGGGAAGCGCTCGGGGTGCGCGCCGAAGTCGAAGGTGCCGCCGTCGACGACGATGCCGCCGATGGTGGTGCCGTGCCCGCCCAGGAACTTGGTGGCCGAGTGCACGACCACGTCCGCCCCGTGCTCGAAGGGCCGCAGCAGGTACGGGGTGGGCACGGTGTTGTCCACGATCAGCGGCAGGCCCGCCGCGTGCGCCGTGTCGGCCACGGCCCGCACGTCGAGGACGTTGCCCCGCGGGTTCCCGAGGGTCTCCGCGAACAGGGCCTTGGTGTTCGGCCGGATCGCGGCCCGCCAGGCGTCCTGGTCGTCGGGGTCCTCGACGAAGGACACCTCGATCCCGAACCGCGGCAGGGTGTGGCGGAAGAGGTTGTACGTGCCGCCGTACAGGGAGGCGCTGGAGACGACGTGGTCCCCGGCGGAGGCCACGTTGAGGATCGCCAGGGTCTCGGCGGCCTGCCCGGAGGCCAGGGCGACGGCCGCGACCCCGCCCTCCAGGGCGGCGACCCGCTGCTCCAGGACGTCCTGGGTGGGGTTGTGGATCCGGGTGTAGATGTGCCCCGGCTCCGCCAGGGAGAACAGGTCGGCGGCGTGCTGCGTGTCGCGGAAGACGAAGGAGGTGGTCTGGTAGATCGGCACGGCGCGGGCGCCGGTGGTCGGGTCGGGGGCGGCCCCGGCGTGCAGCTGCTTGGTCTCGAAGGACCAGGCGGGCGAGGCTCCGCCGGGCGACTCGCTGTCGGGGGTGTGACCTGCGGTGGCGGCGTCTACGGGCCGGCTCATGGTGCTCCTCGGTGCGGGGGCGGGGCGGGGTGCGGGTACGCGGGACCCCCGGAGCACCCGGGGCGGCGGCGCGGGGCGGCCGGGACCGGGCGGTCGCGGGGGAGGGGCGCGGGCGGCGCGGCCGGCGGGTCCTGGAAGGGGACCGGCCGGGGAAGGGGCCGTCACGGGCGGCGTCGGCCGGGATCCGTGGGTGCCGGGGCGCGGAACGGTGCCGCGCGGTGCCGCCGCGTCAGGCGGCGGGACAGGCCGTGGTCGTGACCCGCACGTAGTCCACGTGGCGGCGCATCACGAGTACGGTCATGGGGCCAGGTAACCACAACCGGTGGGGGCGCACCAGGGTCGGCGGATGACGTCCGTGTTTCGCCGTGCGGGGCCTTCCCCCTCTTCCCCGCCTCTCCCCGAAGCCGGGGTTTCCGCCCCGCCCCTCTTCCCGTGTGCTCCCCGCCCGGGTGCGCTCAGTCGCCGCTCGTGCCCCGTCCGGCAGGCAGCACCGCGGGGGAGTTGGCGCCCGGTGCGAGCAGGCGGGGGGTGCCGGTGCCGTCGGCGGGGACGGTCCAGACGTCGTTGGTGCCGTCGCCGCGCTGCAGGGAGTAGGCCAGCGTCCGATCGTCGAGCCAGGCCGCCTGGTCGTCCACCGAACCGCTCTCGGTGGTCGCGGTGCGGCGCAGGGTGTCGAGGTCGAGGACGGTCAGTCGCCAGCCCTTGGCCGGGTCGCCGTCGACCGCCTGCTTGAAGGCGATCCGGGTGCCGTCGGGGGAGAGGGAGGGGCATTCGACGCCGTCGTCGAGGACGCGCAGGGTCCGGGCCCGCAAGTCGCCCTCCGCCAGGGAGCGGACCCCGCCGCTCGCGACCGTCGCGTAGAAGCGGGAGGAGTCGCGGGCGGAGAAGGTGACGCCCCACACGTTGGTGTCCACCGCGCGGCGCGGCCGCCCGTCGCGGATCACCGTGAACTCCTCCAGGGAGCGCACGGCCCGCCCGGTGCGGGTGTCGAGGATCCCGGTGCGGGTGGAGAAGCCGCCGCCCGCGTAGGAGTCACCGCCGACGAACAGGGTCCAGCCGACCATGCGGCCGTCGGCGGAGACCCGGGTGCGGTTGGGCAGCCCGGTCAGGTCCAGGCGGCTGCGCTCGCGGCCCGCCTCGTCGAGCACGAGCAGGCGGGGCGCGCTCAGGGCGCCGGCCGGGGTGAGGCAGGCGGTGGTGCCGCCCGCGGTGTAGGCGCGGTCGCAGCGCCGTTCGGTGACGGCGCGGGCGCCGGTGGGGTCGGCGAGGGCGACGGTGGACAGCAGGCCGTTGCTGAGCACCCGCAGGCGGGCGCCGGGCGGTCCGACCGCGGGACCGGGCGAGGCCGCCGCCACCGGGTCCGTCCCCTCGCCGGGGGCCGGTTCCGCGCGGTCGCGGCCGATGAGGACGGCGGCGCAGGCCAGGGCGGCGAGGAGGGCGGTGGCCACCGCCATGACGAGCACCTTGGTGCGCTGTGCGGGGCCGTTCATGAGGGGGTGGGGGTCCTTTCGTCCGGGCCGGGCCGGGAGGCCGGGCCGGGGGAGCGGCGGGGGGAGAGGAGCAGGGCGGTCAGGACTCCGGCGACGAGCACGGCCACGGCGGCGCCCCGGCTCGCGGCGGCCGCGCCCCAGGTCTGCCAGGCCAGTCCGAAGAGGACGGAGGAGCCGAGGTAGGCGAGGGCCTGGCCGCTCTGGATCAGGGCGATGCCGGTGGTCCGCAGCCGCTCCGGCAGCACCGGGCCGGCGAGGGCCATGAGCACGCCCTCGGTGGCGGCGTAGAAGGCGCCGTTCAGGGCGACGGCCAGGACCAGCAGGGCCGGTCCGTCGAGCGGGCCGTGCAGGAGCAGGTACACCACGGCCAGCAGGGCGTAGCCGCCCAGCATCACCGGGAGCCGTCCGATCCGGTCGGCGAGGGCACCCAGGGGGGCGGCGAGGAGCAGGTAGGACAGGCTGGTGCCGACCGCGAGCAGGGGGAACCAGCCGATGGACAGGTCCTCGCGGCGTTGGAGCAGCAGGTAGACGAAGCCGTCGCCGATGGTGGCGAGCCCGAGCAGGCAGGCGGCCGCGGTGAGTCTGCGGACCGGGGCGGCGGCGAGCAGTCCGGCCGCGGCCCGCGGGGAGACGGTGCCCGCCGGGGGGCGGGGTGCGCGGTGGTCCCGGACGAACAGGACGAGGACCAGCACGCCGAGGGCCGCCACGCAGAAGCTGGTGACGAACACGGCCTCGAAGGACTGGGCGGCCGCGGTGAGCACGGCCAGCGCGACGAGCGGGCCGGCGAAGGCGCCGACGCTGTCCATGGCGCGGTGCACGCCGAAGGCCCGGCCGAGGGAGTGCTCCGGCACGGACAGGGAGATCAGGGCGTCGCGCGGGGCGGTGCGCAGTCCCTTTCCGGCCCGGTCGGCGGCGAGCACCAGACCGAGGGCGGGGGCCGAGCCGCCCGCGACGACCAGCCCGAGCTTGGCCAGGGCGGAGAGGCCGTAGCCGGTGCCCGCGACGGCCTTGCGGCGGCTGGTGCGGTCCGCCAGGTAGCCGCCGACGAGGCGGAGCAGGGCGGTGGCGCCGGTGTTGAGGCCGTCGAGCACGCCGTAGGCGGCCGGGCCGAGTTGGAGTCCCAGGACGAGGTAGAGGGGCAGGACGGCGGTGACCATCTCGGCGGAGACGTCGGTGATCAGGCTGACGGTGCCGAGGGCGAGCACGTTGCCGCCGGCCAGGGTCCACCGGCCGCGCCGCCCGGGCCCGTCGGCGTCGGCCGGGAGTTCCGTCCGGCCGATCGTGGAGAGATACACGGGGGTGACCTCCGGGGGTCGGGGCCGCGCGCCGCCCGGCCCGGAACCGGGCGGGACGGCGCGCGGCCGAGGACGGGCGTCAGTGGCAGGTGCCGGTGCCGCTGTCGTTGTAGGTCTTGCCCGCCTCGGGGACGAACTGCCAGTCGTAGCTTCCGGACCGCAGCGTCAGCTTGAGCACGCCGAAGGTGTTGTTGTTGCGGGCCTCGCTGTTGGGCTGGATGGTGCCGAAGCCGTAGAGGCTCGCGCCGCCCATCCCGGCGACGAACTGCCTCAGACCGCGGGCGGTGTCGAGCTGCCCGCTGGGGTTCTGCGGGGCGAACCGCTCGTACTGGTGGTTGTGCCCGGTGAGGACGACCTCGGCGTCGTAGTCGTACAGGGCCTTGACCAGGGGGCCCGTGGAGGGGTCGCCGGCGTGGCTGGAACTCGACGTCCAGCGGGGCTTGTGCCACAGGGCGACGGTGCACTGCTTGGTGTTCGCGGCCAGGTCGGCGCGCAGCCACTGCTCCTGGGCGGATCCGGCGGCCATGGAGGTCTCGGAGTTGAGGGCGACCACGTGCCAGGCGCCGAGGTCGTAGGAGTAGTAACCACGGCCGGAGGGGCCGGCGTTGGAGCCGAAGTAGGTGTAGTAGGCGGAGGCCCCCGAGGTGAGGTAGTCGTGGTTGCCGGGCACCGGGCGGGTGCGGGCCTTGTGGCGGCCCCAGGTGGGCTCGTAGTAGGTGGAGAAGTCGGAGGCGGTGCCGTTCGGGTAGGCGTTGTCGCCGAGGGTGAACACCGTGCCGGGGATGCCGTCGAGCAGGTCGGCGGTCACGCTGTCGCCGGATCCGGAGGTGGCGATGTCCCCCGCGCCGACCAGGACCGGGTCACCGGACGGGGGAGGGGTGCTGCCGCTCGGGCTCGGGCTGGGCGTCGGGCCGCTGCCGGTCTCCACCACGAGCTGGGGCGCGGTGGCCCCGGTCTCCCGGGAGTCGTAGTCGGCGCCGTTGCTGCTGGAGGAGGTGATGCCGATGCCGAAGGTGCCGTTGCCCTTGACGTGGGAGGTGACGTCGACCTCGTACCAGGCGTTGCGGGAGACCGAGCCGAGGGTGCCGAGGACGGCACCGTCCACGGACGGACGGCTGTTGTAGGTCACGGAGTTCTCGGACCAGGTGGTGTTCGACATGGCGCGGAAGCTGCCGCCGCTGCCGCTCTCGGCGCCCGAGACGTCGTCCACGTGGATCCGCAGGACGGCCTTGGTGACGGGCTGGGTCAGGCCCGAGACGTCGAACTTCAGGAAGGACTGCTTGACCGGGCTGTTGTCGACGCCGATCTGCTGGGCGGAGCCGTAGTTGGCGGAGGCGTTCTGCGCGTCCACGTAGGTGTCCGCCGTCGCGGCGAACGTGGCGCCGGCCGCCGAGGCGTGGGGTGCCAGGACGGTCAGGGCCGTGGCCGCGAGGGCGGCCGAGGAGAGGGTGCCGACGAGAGCCACCGTGGTGGTCTTCCGACTGGGCATGCCAAACCTTTCGTTCACGGGACGAGAGCCTGACGGAACGTAGGAGCGCCACGATGCGTGCCGGTGATCCCGCAGGGTTGCTCAGGTGTCCCTTGGGTGAACCGCGGACCTCGCCGCCCCGGTCGGGACGGCCGTCGTGCCGCCGCCAGGATGGCATGCGCGCGTCAAAAAGGAGCCGTGCGGGCGGGCCGGACCGGTTCCGCTCGGCCCCCCGCGGTCCCGGCGTCGGGGAAGGCCCGTTGTCAGTGCCGGGTGCGAGGATCGGATCACCGAAACGGAGAGCGGAAAAAGGGGAGTTCGGCATGTCCGGAAACCAGAACTACATCAATCACGTGGCCCTCGTGCTGGACGCCAGTTCCTCCATGTCCCACCTCCGCGAAAAGGTGATCGACGTCGCGGACCAGCAGATCGCCTATCTGGCCCGTCGCTCCCAAGAGCTCGACCAGGAGACCCGCGTGACCGTCTACGTCTTCTCCTATGACGTGGAATGCGTGGTCTACGACAAGGACGTGCTGCGGATGCCGTCCCTGAAGCAGGTCTACCGGACCGGCGGGATGACCGCCCTCCTCGCCGCCACCCTGAAGTCCCAGGCCGAACTGGCCCAGACGGCCCAGCTCTACGGCGACCACAGCTTCCTCACCTTCGTGCTCACGGACGGCCAGGAGAACGTCAGCCACCGCTGCCCCGGCAGCCCCTCCCGCAAGCCGGCCGAGCTGGTCAAGGCCGTGTCCTCGATGATCGAGGGACAGGCCGACAACTGGACCCTCGCCGTCCTGGTCCCCGACCAGATGGGCAAGCGCGAGGCCATGCAGTACGGCTTCCCCAAGGACAACATCGCCATCTGGGACGCCACCAGCACCCAGGGCCTCCAGGAGGCCGGCCAGGTCATCCAGGAGGCCACCGAGAAGTTCATGGTGGGCCGCACCAAGGGAATCCGCGGCTCCCGGGCCGTCTTCTCCACCGGGGCCGACGCGGTCAACAGCGACACCATCAAGGCGGCCGGTCTCCAGGCCGCCGATCCCTCCACCTACCAGCTCGTCCAGGTGGCCCGCGACGCCTCCATCAAGGAATGGGTGGTGGAATCCGGACACGAATACCGCACCGGCTGCGCTTTCTACCAGCTGAGCAAATCCGAGAAGATCCAGGCGCGGAAGCAGATCGCCGTCCTGGAGAAGAAGTCCGACCGCGTCCACACCGGACCGGAGGCCCGCGCCCTGCTGGGGCTGCCCGACGCCGAGGCCCGGGTCAAGCCCGACCAGAACGACGAGTTCACCATCTTCGTGCAGAGCACCAGCGTCAACCGCAAGCTGGTGGCCGGCACTCGCCTGCTCATCATGAACTGACGCCCCGCCGACCGCACCGGCCCCGACCGCACCGGCCCCGACCGCGCGGGACGCGCGGCCGGGCGGCGAGGGCGGGATCCGGAAAGCGCGGCCTCAGGCGTCGGGGCCGGGGCGTCGCTCCAGGGGGGCGGCGCCCGCCGCGTTGCGCACGCTGAAGGTGACGCTGCCCGCCCGGTAGCGGTCGTCCGTCCATTCGATGGGGCGACCGTCCTGATCCGAGGTCAGGTGGCGCTGTCGCAGCAGCGGGCTGCCGCGGCGCACCCCCAGCATCCGGGCGTCCTCGCTGCCCGCAGCCACGGCGTCGATGAGGTGCTCGCCGTACTGGGCCACGATCCCCGCCTCCCGGGCCAGGCTGTCCATGATGGAGACGCAGTCCTCCGCCAGGGCCTCCACCGCCGGCGCCGCCCAGGCCGCGTAGGCGGTCCGCTCCACCATGGCCGGTTCCCCGCCGAGGCTGCGCAGCCGCAGCACGTGCAGGACCTCGCTGCCCTCGGGCACCCCCAGCCGCTGGGCCTCCTCCGCGGTGGCCGCGCGGCGGGCCCGGGCCAGCATCCGACTGCCCACCTCCAGCCCCAGCCCTCGGGCCCACTGGGCGAAACTGTTCAGCTCCTCGAAACCGTGCCGCCGTTCCTGCCGCAGCACGATCCGCCGGGTCCCCTGCCGGGACCCCACCAGCCCCTCGGTGACCAGCTGGGCCACGGCCTGCCGGACGGTGCCCCGGGAGGCCGACCAGCGGGCGGTCAACTCGCTCTCCGAGGGCAGCCGCCCGCCCACCGGGTAGATGCCCGAGCGGATCGCCCCACGAATGCTGTCGGCGATCTCCAGATAGCGCGCGGTCCCCATGTCCGGCCCCCCAGTCGGTGCGTTCCTGTACACAGCCGGTCACCCTGGGTGCCGGCCCGCAGGCCACTCTAACCCCGGGTCACACCTGGTCGCCCGGTGCGGAGCCTGCTTCAAGCCACCCGCTTTCACCTGGACTTCACCCCCGGCGGCAATTCCTCCGGCGCTCGCGGGACGGTCATGTCCCGTTCATGTCCGCGTCGGTCGGCACGGGCGAAGTGGGGCCAGGACTTGTTCAGACAAGTTCCGTCCTCCCACCCTCAGGATCCAGGAGCCCCCGTGCCCAGATCGTCCCGCCGCGCAGCCGCCGTCCTCGGCGCCGCCGCACTCGTCACCCTCACCGCGGCCTGCGGCGCCGCCCCCGACGCCCCGACGGAGAAGGGCAAGGCGGCCCCCGCCTCCGCCGGCTCCGCCGCGGAGCTGGGCGGCCTGGAGGCGCTGGTCGCCGCCGCGCAGAAGGAGGGCGAGCTGAACGTCATCGCCCTGCCGCCGGACTGGGCGAACTACGGCGAGATCATCACGACCTTCGAGGCCAAGTACAAGATCAAGGTCAAGAGCGAGAACCCGGACGCCGCCAGCGCCGACGAGATCGCCGCCGTCAAGACCCGCAAGGGCCAGGACCGCGCCCCCGACGTCCTCGACCTCGGCATCGCCTTCGCCCGCAGCGGCGCCGGCGAGGGCCTCTTCGCCCCCTACAAGGTGGCCTCCTGGGACAAGATCCCCGGGGAGCAGAAGGACGTGGCCGGCCGCTGGTACAACGACTACGGTGGCTACGTCTCCATCGGCTGCGACGCCAAGCGCGTCAAGGTCTGCCCGACGAGCTTCGCCGACCTGCTCAAGCCCGAGTACAAGGGCAAGGTCGCCCTCAACGGCAACCCGACCAAGTCCGGCTCCGCCTTCGGCGGCGTCTACGCGGCGGCCCTCGCCAACAAGGGATCCTTCGCCGACATCCAGCCCGGCATCGACTTCTTCGCCAAGCTGAAGAAGAGCGGCAACTTCATCCCCGTGGAGTCCACACCCGCCACCGTCGAGAAGGGCGAGACGCCCATCTCCATCGACTGGGACTACCTCAACGCCGGCTACGCCGACCAGTTCCAGGGCAAGGGCGTCGACTGGAAGGTCGCCGTCCCCACCGACGGGGTCTACGCCCAGTACTACTCCCAGGCCATCAACAAGCACGCCCCGCACCCCGCGGCCGCCCGCCTGTGGATGGAGTTCCTCTACAGCCCCGAGGGCCAGAACCTCTGGCTCAAGGGCTACGCCCGCCCCGTCCTGCTGCCGGCGATGACCCAGGACGGCACCGCCGACAAGGAGTTCGTCGCCAAGCTCCCCGAGGTCAAGGGCACCCCCGCCTTCCCGGCCTCCTCCGAGCTCGACCAGGCCAAGGCCACCCTCGCCGAGAAGTGGGACAAGGCACTCTCCTGATGTCCGCACACCCGACCCCCCACCCGGGGACCGCCGGCGGCACCTCCCGCCGCCGGCGGCGCGGCCCCCGCACCTGGCTCGCCGCCCTCCCCCTGCTGCTGTTCACCGCGATCTGCTTCGGTCTCCCCTTCGGAGCCCTCGCCTTCGGAGCCGTCACCGGCACCGACCCGGCCACCGGAGCCACCCGCCTCACCGGCGAACACCTCGGGCGCTCCCTCCAGGGCCCCTACCTGGACTCCCTCGCCGGCAGCGTGCGGCTCTCCGCGCTCACCGCCCTCATCGCCTGCGTCCTGGGCGTGCTCATCGCCCAGGCCGTCGTCACCTCCCGCTCCAAGGCGCTCCGCGACATCGCCCTGACCGCCTCCGGCGTCCTCGCGAACTTCGGCGGCGTCCCCCTCGCCTTCGCCTTCATCGCCACCCTGGGCATCTCCGGGGTCGTCACCCGGCTCGGCGACCTCACCTCGCTCGGCTGGGACCTGTACTCCTTCGGCGGCCTGGCCACCGTCTACCTGTACTTCCTGATCCCCCTCATGGTGCTGGTGGCCGTACCCGCGCTCGACGGACTGCGGCCGCAGTGGCGCGAGGCCGCCGCCAACGCCGGCGCGGGCACCTGGCAGTTCTGGCGGCACATCGGCATCCCGGTGCTCACCCCCACCCTGCTCGGCGGGGCCGTGCTCCTCTTCGGCACCGCCTTCGCCGCCCACGCCACCGCGGCCGCCCTGGTCGGCGGCTCCGTCCCGCTGGTCACCCTCAAGATCGCGGACGCCCTGTCCGGGAACGTCCTGACCGGCCAGGAGAACGTGGCCCTGGCCCTCGGCCTCGACATGATCCTGATCGCCGCCCTGGTCATGGCGGTCTACCTGCCCCTCCAGCGACGGAGCGCCCGATGGCTGCGATGACCCCCACCGCCCCGGACACCGCCGCCGGCGGCGCCACCCCCGCCCCCACCCGACCCGCCGCCGCCCGCCGCGACCGGCGCGGCCGCCCCCGGATCTGGCGCGGCGCCGTCCTCGGCCTCGCGGCCGCCTACTTCCTGCTCCCGCTGGCGGCCTCCTTCGTCTTCACCGTCCACGTACCCGGCCAGGGCATCAGCTTCGACGCCTACACCGGACTCCTCGGCGCCGAGGGCTTCACGAGCAGCCTGCTCCTCTCCCTCGGCCTGGCGGCCGCGACCATCGTGCTCTCCCTGGCCCTGGCCGTGCCCGCGCTGGTCGCCGTCCGCATCGGCGCCCCCCGGCTCCGCCCCGTGGTCGAGGTGATGTGCATGCTGCCCCTGGTGGTCCCGCCCATCGCCCTCGTCACCGGCATCAGCACGGTGCTGCGCTGGGGCCCCGACCACCTCTCCCGGACCCCGCTCTACCGGACCTTCCTCGCCGTACAGGACGAGTCCTTCCCCGTGGTCCTGGTCCTCGCCTACACCGTCCTCGCCCTGCCCTTCGTGTACCGCTCCCTGGACGCCGGACTCCGGGCCGTGGACGTCCCCACCCTGGTGGAGGCGGCCCGCAACTGCGGGGCCTCCTGGACCCGCACCGTCCTGCGCGTGATCCTCCCCAACCTGCGCTCCTCCCTGGCCGGAGCGGCCTTCCTCACCCTGGCCCTGGTCCTCGGCGAGTTCACCATCGCCTCCCTCCTCGGCTTCCAGCCGTTCGCCGTCTGGATCGTCTCCATCTCCGGATCGCAGGCCCGCATGTCGGTCGCCGTGTCCGTCCTCAGCCTCGTCGTCACCTGGGCGCTGCTGCTGGTCCTCTCCCGCGCCGGAACGGCCCCGGGAACGACCGCGCCCCGTAAGGAGTCCTGACCCATGTCCCCCGTGACCGAGAGCCGCACCAGCCCGGCCGCGACCCCCGGCGCCCGGCTGGAGTTCCGCGCCCTGCGCCGCAGCTTCGGCTCCACCACCGCCCTCGACGGCCTCGACCTCACCGTCGGCCCCGGCGAACTCCTCGCCCTCCTGGGCCCCTCCGGCTGCGGCAAGACCACCGCCCTGCGCATGGTCGCCGGCTTCGAACGGCCCGACTCCGGCGAAGTCCTCGTCGACGGACGCGACATCACCGACGTCCCCGCCAACCGGCGCGACGCCGGCATGGTCTTCCAGTCGTACAGCCTCTTCCCGAACCTCACCGTCCGCGACAACGTCGCCTTCGGCATGAAGGTCCGCAAGGTGCCCGCCGCCCGCCGGCACGCCCGCGCCGCCGAACTCCTCGAACTCGTCGGCCTGCCCCGCCACGGCGACCGCTACGCCCACCAGCTCTCCGGCGGCCAGCAGCAGCGCGTCGCCCTGGCCCGCGCCCTCGCCCTGGAACCGCGCCTGCTGCTCCTGGACGAGCCGCTGTCCGCCCTCGACGCCCAGGTCCGACAGAGCCTGCGCGAGGAGATCCGCCGCCTCCAGCTCTCCCTGGGCATCACCACCGTCTTCGTCACCCACGACCAGGAGGAGGCCCTGTCCATGGCCGACCGGGTCGCCGTGCTCAACGCGGGCCGCCTGGAACAGTGCGCCGCCCCCGCCGAGCTGTACGCCCGCCCGGCCACCCCCTTCGTCGCCGGCTTCGTCGGCACCATGAACCGGCTGCCCGGCCGCACCGGCGGCGGCCTCGTGGACGTGGCCGGACACCGCCTCCCCGTCGACGGCACCGCCCCCACCGGGCCGGAGGTGGACGTCCTGCTGCGCCCCGAGGACATCACCGTCACCGCCGACCCGGCCGGCACCACCCGCGTGCTCTCCGCCTCCTTCCTCGGCGCGGTCACCCGCGTCCACCTCGAACTCGCCGACGGGGCACGGATCCGGGCCGACCTCCCCTCCCGCGAGGCCGCCCCGCTGGCCCCCGGCACCCGCACCACCATCGGACTCTCCGACCGGCCGGTCCTCGTCGTCCCCCGGAGCGCGGCATGAGCGACCTGGCCGCCGTCCTGTTCGACATGGACGGCACCCTGGTGGACACCGAGGGCCTGTGGTGGCGCGTCACCGAGGAGCTCGCCGCCTCGCTCGGCCACCGCCTCGGCCCCGCCGACGCCCCCGAGGTCGTCGGCCGGGCCGTGGAGGACACCGCCGCGCACCTGGCCCGCGTCACCGGGACCACCGATCCGGCCGCGCCGGCCGCGCTGGCCGAGGCCCTCGGAGCCGCCTTCCTGACCCGGGTCGAGGAGGGCACCCCGCTCCGTCCCGGCGCCCAGGCGCTGTTGACCGCCCTCGAAGCGGAGGGCGTGCCCTTCGCCCTGGTCAGCGCCTCCCCCCGGACGGTCGTGGACTCGGTGACCCGGGGCGCCCTCGGGCACGTGCCCTTCGCCCTCACCCTGTCCGCCGACGACGTGGCCCGGACGAAGCCGCACCCCGAGCCCTACCTGGCCGCCGCGGGACTGCTCGGCGTGCCGATCGAGCACTGCGTGGCCGTGGAGGACTCCCCGGACGGGGCGGCCTCCGCCGAGGCCGCGGGCTGCCCCCTCCTGGTGGTGCCCTCGCTGCTGCCGGTCCCGCCCTCGCCCCGGCGACGCTTCGCCGACAGCCTGGCCGAAGTGGACCCCCCGGCCCTGCGGGCCTGGGTGACGGCGGCCTCGGCGATCGCCGGACCTGACCGGACGGCCCCCGCCCCCGGCTGCGTCAGAGAAGCGTAAAGACTGCCGGGATCCGGCAATGAAAGGATCCCGGCAGAGGTGTCACCCTGCACTTGTCCGGCGGAGGTCCCGTCCGGGCGGGGGAGGTGGATCCGTGGAACCGTTCCTGGGTCTCGGCATCGCGGGCACCGTCCTGCTGGCCTGTTCCCTGCTCTTCGACGGAGTCCTGGAAGGGCTGACCGACGGCCTCGGCGCCGGGTTCCCCGACGGCCTCCTCTCGCTGCCCGTCATCGCGGGCTTCGTCTCGATGCTCGGCTTCACCGGCGCCCTGATACGGGCCGCCACCGGAGCCGGACCGGTGCCGGCCGCCGTCGTCGGGACCCTCGCCGGAGCGGGCACCGCCTGGGCGGCCCTGCGCTTCGGCCGGGCCCTGACGCGGGACGGCGGCGGGGCCGCGCCCGGCCGGGAGACCCTGGTCGGCTCGACCGGGACCGTGGTCACCGCGATCCCGGCCGCGGGCTACGGCGAGGTGCTGCTGAGGCCGGCCGGACAGACCGTGAAGTTCTCCGCGACCGCCGAGGGCCCGGTGCCCCGCGGTACGGAGGTCTGGGTCACGGCCGTGGCCTCGGCCGGCTCCGTCAGCGTCCGGGCCGTCGAACGCTGACCGGCCGGGCCGCGGCCGCCGGCGGGCGGACCGCCCGCGTTCCATCCGACACCGAAGCCCTCCCCGGCGGGGAGGGCGGGGGGAGACACGTCCATGAGTCCAGTCGTCACCGCGATCACGGGGATCCTGGTCCTCCTCGTCCTGCTCGCCCTGGTGATCGTCACCCGGTACAAGGTGGCCGGCCCCAGCGAGGCGTTCATCATCACCGGACGGCGCGGCCGGCGGGCCACGGACCCGGAGACGGGCCGGGTGTTCACCGACAACAGCGGACAGAAGGTCGTGGTCGGCGGCGGGGTCTTCGTGGTCCCCTTCGTCCAGCAGCGCTACACCCTGGACCTGTCCAGCCGACACATCCCGGTCGCCGTCCGCGGGGCGGTCACCCTCCGCGGCATCAAGGCCCACCTGGAGGGCGTGGCGATCGTCAAGGTGGGCGGCACCGAGGACGCCATCCGGGCCGCCGCCCAGCGCTTCCTCCAGCAGCAGGACGGCATCGTCGGCTTCACCCAGGAGGTGCTCTCCGGGGCGCTGCGGGCCATCGTCGGCCGGATGTCGGTCGAGGACGTGATCCGCGACCGGGCCGCGTTCGCCGGACAGGTCGCCGAGGAGGCGGAGGCCAGCCTCTCCGGGCAGGGCCTGGTCCTCGACGCCTTCCAGATCCAGGACATCAGCACCGAGGGCTCCTACCTGGAGGACCTGGGACGGCCGGAGGCCGCCCGGGCCCGCCAGGAGGCCGACATCGCCGAGGCCGGGGCCCGCCGGGTGGCCGAGCAGGCCCGCCTGAAGGCGGAGGAGGAGATCGCCGTCGCCCAGCGCACCCTGTACCTGCGGCAGGCGGAGATCAAGGCCGAGACCGACGCCGCCGCCGCGCAGGCCAACGCCTCCGGTCCGCTGGCGGAAGCCGCCCGACAGCAGCAGATCCTCGCCGAGCAGGAGAAGGTCGCCGAGCGGCAGGCCGCCCTGACCGACCGCCAGCTCGACACGGAGGTCCGCAAGCCCGCCGACGCCCGCCGGTACGCCGCCGAGCAGGAGGCCGAGTCCCTGCGGGTGGCCCGGGTCAAGCAGGCCGAGGCGGAGCGACTGGCCGCGATCGCCGCCGCGCAGGCGGAGGCCGAGCGCTCCCGGCTCACCGGTGAGGGCGAGAAGCAGCGCCGCTCCGCGTTGGCCGAGGCCGAGGCCGTCGAGGGCGCCAAGCGCGGCGAGGCCGAGCGCTCCCGGCGTGCCGCCATCGCCGAAGCCGTCCGCCTGGAGGGCGAGGCGGAGGCCGACGCCATCGCCGCGAAGGGCGCCGCGGAGGCCGCCGCCATGGAGAAGAAGGCCGAAGCCTTCGAACGGTACGGCGACGCCGCCATGGTCCAGATGATGGTGGAGGCCCTGCCCGAGGTGGTGGCGAAGGCCGCCGAGCCGCTGGCGGCCGTCGACCGGATGACCGTCATCTCCACCGACGGCGCCTCGAAGCTGTCCCGGACCGTCACCGACAACGTGGTCCAGGGCATGGAACTCCTCGGCTCCGCCACCGGCGTGGACCTCGCCGCGCTGCTCGCCGGCCACGCGGCCCCCGCCGCGGCCCGGAACGGCAACGGGAAGAACGGCGAGGCGAAGATCGAGATCGACGGGTGAGCCGCCGCGCGGGCCGGTCCACGGAGCACCGGACCGGCCCGCGCGGGCACCACCCCGACCACCCCGCACCTCACCCGGCGCCCCACCCCGACACCTTGCCGGGTCCCGGCAGTTCCTAGACTGCCCCGGGGCCGCGGGTACCGGCTCCGGGAACGGCACGGCGACGGGCCGACGGCGAAGGGACGGGGACGGGCATGGCACCGGAGGACGCGGCGACGCACCACCTGACGGGCTACGGGCCCGCCCTGATCGACGCCTGCGCCACCGGCCGGCGCCTGACCCGTGAGGAACTGGACGCCCGACGGGCCCGGGGCGAACGGGCCGCCGAGGCCGGCCTCTCCCTGCGCGGCCTGGTCCGCGCCCACCTCGCTGCCGCCCGCGCCTTGCAACCCGCCCTGACGGCCGCGGGCAACCGACACCTGCTCACCGTGACCGAACAGGCCGTGGACGCCTTCGCCGAGGGCTACGAACGGGCCCAGACCATGGCGATACGCCAAGAGGTCGCCGCACGGCGCGAGTTCGTCGACGACCTCCTGCACGGCGGCGGCGACCTCGGCGCACTGGCCGAACGGGCCCAGCGGTTCGGCCTGCGCCTGTCGCAGTCCCACGCCGTGGCCGTGGCCGCCGGCCCCGAACCGTACGCCGAGGGCTACCCGGTCGCCCGGGCCGTGGAGAACTCCGTCCTGACCCGCTTCCGGGACCGGAACGTACTGCTCGCCACCAAGGACGGCCGGATCGTCTGCGTGGCCCCCGGTGACCGCGCCGACGTCCTCGCCCACTTCGGTAAGCAGGCGTACGCCGCCACCGACGGCGGCCGGGTGGCCATCGGACGCCCCCACCCCGGGCCCGGGGGAGTGGTGCAGTCCTACCAGGAGGCCCTCAACGTGCTCTCCCTCGCCGACCGGATGGACCTCGACGGGCCCGTACTGCACGCCGCCGACCTGCTGGTCTACCCCGTGCTGGCCCGCGACCGGGCGGCCATGGCCGATCTCGTGGAGACCACCCTGGGACCGCTGCGCCGGGCGCGCGGCGGCCCCGGCCCCCTGCTCGCCACCCTCTCCGCCTACTTCGACAGCGGCTGCGTGGCCGCCGAGACGGCCCGGCGACTCTCCCTCAGCGTCCGCGCCCTCACCTACCGGTTGGACCGCATCCACACCCTCACCGGGGCCGACCCGCACGAACCCGCCCACCGCTACACCCTCCAGACCGCCGTCATCGGCGCCCGACTCCTCGGATGGCCCGAGGACTGACCCGACGGCCCCCTCCCGCGCCCCCCGCTCCCACGCCGCCCCGCGGTCCTTCCGCCCCGCCGTCGTCGGCCGCCGGCGCGCACGGGCCGCAGGATGCGCCCGTGGCACGTGAGCACCGCATATGTCGAACAGCTATTCCGGCGCGCGGAGCCGCACGGATCGAGGGGGAACGGGGCCCCGCGCGCCCTGGCATATGCGCTCAGTGCTCCCTGCCCGGACCGGTCCGCCTGTCATACCTTCGGATCAGGCGGCCGAGGGACGGCCGCGGCCCCGCGAGGGGCCCCGGCCACGGGGCCCCGGAACGCCGCGCACCCCTCCGCCGCCGGGTACGTCCTGCGTCTCTCAGCCCAGCCGAGGGGGCCGTTGTGGACATGCGCTACGAGGCGCATTCTTTCGCCGACAACCTGTTCTACGACTCGCCCGTCCGCTGGGCCGTCCGCGAGGAGTTCGCCGCCGCCACGGCGGACCCTCCCGAGGGCTGGCACGCCACCGTGCAGGACGTGTGGGCCGGCCGCACCCCGGCCGGGGCCCACCTCCCCGAACAGGGCTGGAAGATCCACGTGTCGGCCCGCATGGACAACGCCGAAGCGGTGCTGTCGGCCGTGAGCGCCCACTGCTTCGACCACCGGATCGCCTTCAAGTTCCTCCGCAGCCCCACCCTGGTGCAGACCCAGAACGCCAAGTACGCGGCGCGCGGCTCCAGCGGCAAGTTCATGACCCTCTACCCCGTGGAGGAGGCCGACCTCGAACGATGTCTCCACGAACTGGACGACGTCCTCGCCGGGCAGGCCGGCCCGTACATCCTCAGTGACCTGCGCTGGCGCCGGGGCCCCCTCTACCTCCGCTACGGCGGATTCACCGAACGGTACTGCCGCTCCGAGACCGGCGAACTCGTCCTCGCCCTGCGCGACCCCTCCGGCGCCCTGCTCCCCGACGTCCGCGGGGCCGTCTTCGAGGTCCCCGACTGGGCCCCCGTCCCCGCCGTCCTCACCGAGGCCCTCGCCGCCCGCGACTCCGCCAGCACCGCCGCGTTCCCGTACACCGTCCTGCGCGCCCTGCACTTCTCCAACGGCGGCGGCATCTACGTGGCCCGGCCCGCCGGCGGCGGCCCCGAGGTGGTCCTCAAGGAGGCCCGCCCGCACGCCGGACTCGACCAGCGCGGCGAGGACGCCGTGACCCGCCTGCACACCGAGCACGCGATCCTCCGCCGGCTCGCCGGACTGTCGTGCGTCCCCGCCGTGCACGATCTGCACACCGCCTGGGAACACCACTTCCTCGTCCAGGAACACGTCGAGGGCGAACCCCTCAACCGCTGGTTCGCCCGGCACTACCCCCTGGTGCGCCCCGCCCCCACCGACGAGGAGGTGGCCCGCTACCGGGAGGAGGCCGCGCGGGTCCTCGCGGGCATCGCCGAAGGACTGCGGGCCATCCACGCCCGCGGGGTGGTCTTCGGGGACCTCCACCCCCGCAACCTGATCGTGCGCCCCGACGGCACCGTCTGCTTCGTCGACTTCGAACTGGCCTCCCCCGCGGCGGACTACCTCCGCCCCGGACTCGGGGCCGCCGGCTTCGCCGCACCCGCCGACCTGCGCGGCTTCGCCATCGACCGGTACGCGCTGGACGCCCTGCGGCTGTGGATGCACCTGCCGCTGATGCAGCTCACCGCCCTCGACCCCGGGATCCGCACCGAACTCGCCCGCTCCGCCGAGGAACGCTTCGGCCTCCCCGCCGGACACCTCGCCGAGACACCGGCCGCGCCCGAGGACCGGGAAGGCCCCCGCACCGGAGCCGCCCCCACCCCGGCGGCCGACGCCGGGACCGGCGCGGGTGCCGACGAACGGGCCCGACTGAAGCGGCTGTTCACCGGGGATCCCGCCGAGTGGCCCGCCCTCCGCGCCTCCCTCGCCGCCGCCGTGGCCGCGAGCGCCACCCCGGACCGGCGGGACCGGCTCTTCCCCGGCGACCCGGGCCAGTTCACCCACGACGGCCTCGGGCTGGCCTACGGCACGGCCGGGGTGCTGTGGGCCCTGCACGCCACCGGGGCGCCCGTGGACCCCGCGCACGTCCAGTGGCTCGTGGACGCCGTCCCCCGCCACCCCCGCAGGCCCGGTCTGTACACCGGCTCGCACGGGGTGGCCCTCACCCTCGACCGGCTCGGCCGCACCCGGGAGGCGCACGCCCTCCTCGAACGGCTGCTCGCGGACCCGGCCGAGGGACACGGCACCGACCTCGCGGCCGGACTGCCCGGCATCGGTCTGACCCTCCTGCACTTCGCCGACCGCACCGGCGACGCCGCGCTCCTGACGGCCGCCTGCCGCACCGCCGAACTCCTCGTCCGTCGCCTCGGCACGGTCCCCGGAGCACCCGGGACGACCGACAGCCGCCGCACCGGACTGCTGTACGGGGCCTCCGGAGCCGCGCTGTTCCTGCTCCGGCTGTACGAGCGCACCGGCGACCCCGCCCTCCTCGACCACGCCGACCGGGCCCACGCCCGGGACCTGGAGCGCTGCGTCCTCGGTGAGGACGGCACCCTCCAGGTCGACGACGGCAGCCGGGTCCTGCCCTACCTGGAGTCCGGCAGCGCGGGCATCGGGGCCGTCCTCGCCGACCTCCTCCGGCACCGCCCCGACCCGGCCCGCCGCCACAGCCTCGAACGGATCCGGGCCGCCGCCGCACCCGAGTTCATCGTGCAGTCCGGCCTCTTCAACGGCCGGGCCGGACTCCTCCTGCTGCTGCACCACCTCCGGGGCACCGAGAGCGACACGGACACCCCCTCGGCCGACCTCGTCCGGCGGCACGTCCGAAGGCTCACCTGGCACCTGGTGCCCTACCAGGGGCACGCCGCGTTCCCCGGCGAACAGCTCCTGCGGCTCTCCATGGACCTCGCCACCGGCACCGCCGGCGTCCTGCTCGCCCTCGGCACCGCCCTGGTCGGCACCCCGGCCCTGCCCTTCCTCGGAGACCCCGTCCCCGAGGCACCCGCCGCCGCCCCGCCGCCCGAAGCCGCCCGTCCGGCGGCCTGACGGCCCGGCCCCCGGCACCCACCCCCGCGACCCGCGGGCCGCGGCCACGAGTTTCCGGTGCACCCACCGGAAAGCACCACCCGCACCGAACCGCCAGAACAGGAGCACCCCATGTCCATCCTCAGCCTGCAGTCCCTGGCCACCCCCGAGGACACCACCGAGTACATGTCCGTCCTCAGCTCCCTGAGCGTCGTCAACTGCACCAACAGCACCGTCAGCACCCTGCTCTGCCTCTAGCGGCACCGGCGGCCTCCCGCCGCCACGACACCGGGCCCCGCCACCGGCGGTGACGGAGGACCCGGTCGCAGAAGACCGGCCCGGGCGGTGCGACAGCCCGGGCCGGTCCCGCGCGCCGGGCCCGCCCCGGCCACGGCCCCCGGCCACCAGGAGGCACCGGCATGCGGGAAGACAGCCCCCGGCCCCCCGAACCGACCCCGACCTCCGCACCGACCGCGACCCCCGAACCGCCCGGGACCCCCGGATCCGAGGCGCCCCGCGAGCCCTGCGCGAGCCCCGCGCCCCCCGCCCCCGCACCCCCCGTGAGCCGGCGTGGCGCCCGCCCGGCCCGCTCCGGCCGCCGCCCCGGCGAGCGGGTCGGATGGCCCGCCCTCCTCGCCCTGGCCCTGACCGCGAGCTCCCTCGCCTCCCTCGCCCTGCCCGCCGTCCTCGCCACCGCCGTGGACCGCGCCCTGACCGAAGGCGCCACCGCCGCCCTCGCACCCCTGGCCCTCGCCCTGGCCCTGCTCACCGCCGCCGAGGCCCTGGCCCAGTACGCGGGCCCGCGCGGTACGGCCGGTACGGCCGCCGCCCTCCGCGCCGCCCTCGTCCGACACGTCCTGGCCGGAGGACCGCACGCCCCGGCCCGCCCCGCCACCGGGGACCTCCTGGCCCGGCTGACCGCCGCCACCGCCGAGGCCGCCCTCGCCGCCCAGGCGGTCGTGCACGCCGCCGCCCAACTCCTCATGGCCCTCGGCGCCGTGACCGCCCTCTGGCTGCTGGACCCCCGCCTCGCGGCCGCCTTCCTGATCACCGCCCCCCTCGGCTACCTGCTGCTGCGCCGCCACCTGACCCGCACCACCCGCCGCGGCACCGGCTACCAGGAGGCCCAGGCCGCCGTGGCCGCCCGCCTCCTCGACGCCCTCGCCGGAGTCCGTACCATCGCCGCCTCCGGCACCGTCGAGCAGGAGATCGAACGCGTCCTGGAACCCGTCCCCGAACTCTCCGCCCACGGCCGCGCCCTGTGGGACAGTCAGCGGCGGGTCGCCTGGTCCACCGGACTGCTCGCCCCCGCCACCCAGCTGGTCGTCCTCGCCGTGGCCGGCCACGCCCTCACCCGAGGCACCCTCACCCCGGGGGCCCTGGTGGCCGCCCTCGGCTACACCGCCCTCGGCCTGGGCGGGTTCGGCACCGCCCAGAGCCTGCTGGACCTGGCCCGCGCCCGGGCCGGACGGGCCCGCGTGCGCGAGCTCCTCGCCGTCCCGCCGCCCCCCGCCGGGCTGCGCGCCCTCCCGCCCGGCCCCGGCCGGCTGGAGCTCCGCGCCGTGGCCGTGCACCGCGAGGGCACCCCGCTCCTCGATTCCATCGAACTGACGGTCCCGGCGGGCCGCTGCCTCGCCGTCGTCGGCAGTTCCGGCGCGGGCAGCTCCCTGCTCGCCGCCGTCGCCGGCGGCCTGCTCGCCCCCGACCGGGGCGTGGTCCTCCTGGACGGGGTACCCCTCGACGAGGTCCGCCCCGCCGACCTGTCCGCGGCCGTCGCCCACGCCTTCGCCGACCCGGCCCTGACCGGGAGCACCCTCCTCGACGCCCTCCGCACCGGCACCCCCCGCCCCTCCGCGGGTCGCGCCCGCGCGGCCGCGGTCACGGCGGAGGCCGACGGGTTCATCCGACGGCTCCCCGCCGGATACGGCACCGCGCTCGCCGAAGCACCCCTCTCCGGCGGCCAACGGCAGCGCGTCGGACTCGCCCGCGCCCTCGCCCGCGAGGGCCGGCTGCTCGTCCTCGACGACGCCACCTCCAGCCTGGACCCCGGCACCGAGGCCCGGGTCCTGCGCTCCCTGGCGGCCGGCGACGCCCGCCGCACCCGGGTCGTCGTGACCCACCGCGCCGCCGTCGCCGCCCGCGCCGACACCGTCGCCTGGCTGGACCGGGGGAGGCTGCGTGCCTGCGCCCCGCACCACGAACTCTGGGAACGACCGGCCTACCGGGCCCTCTTCCACGCCGGACCCGGACCGGAAACGGCGACGGAATCCGCCACGGGAGCGGACACGGAATCGGCTGCGGACACGGAAACGGAGGGCGACGCGGACGCGGGGGAGGGCGGCGGCCGGTCCGCCCCGCCGGCCGCCTCCTGATCCGCCCGCTCACCCCGCCACGCACCGCCCGGACCCAGGAGAGGACCGTCCCGCATGGCCGCCCCGGCACACCGCGCCCCGGACCCGCCCGCCCCGGACCGGCCGCGCCCCGGCCCCGGCGGAACCCCACCGGAGCCCCCACCACGGACTCCCGACCGGACCGCCGCCAGCACCGCCCCCGCCGCCACCACCGGCGGCGGAGACCCCGCCGCCCGTGCGTCCCGGCGCCGGGGCCGGTCCGGGGCACGCCCGCGGCACCCGGTGCGGGCCCTGGTGCGCGACGCCCTGCGGAGGAACCCCCGGGCGGCCGTCGGGCTGACCGTGTGGACCCTGGTGTCCGCCGCCCCCGCCCTGGTCACCGGCAAGGCCCTGGCCCTCGCCGTGGACCGGGGGTTCCTCGCCGACCGCCCCGGCACCGCCGCCCTGGGCCTCGGCGCCTTCGCCCTCGCCGCCCTCACCGGGGCCTGGGCGGGCCGCCGCACCTATCCCTGGCTCGCCGAGATCATCGAGCCCGCCCGCGACGCCCTGCTGCGGGACGTGGTCACGGGCACCCTGCGGCGGGCCGTCGCCGAGCCGGCCCGCCCGGAGCCGGGCTCCCCGGCGGTGGCCGTGGCCCAGCTGACCCGACAGACCGAGGCGGTCCGCGACGCGCTCGCCGGACAGCTCCTGCTGGTGTGGCAGTTCGCCCTCACCCTGGCCGCCGTCGTCGCGGGCACCGCCGCCGTCGCCCCGGCCGCGGTCCCGCTGTTCGCGGCCCCCCTGCTCCTCGCCCTGCTCCTCTTCGGCCTCCTCGCCCCCGCCACCGTCCGCCGGCAGCGGGCGGCGTTCCGCACCGAGGAGGAGCTGGCCGCCCGCACCGCCGCCGTCCTCGCGGCCCTGCGCGACCTGACGGCCTGCGGGGCCCGGGAGGAGGCCGAACGCGAGCTCCTCGCGGCCGTCCACGCGCACTTCCGGGCCGCCCGCTCCCTGGCCCGGGTCGCCGCCCTGCGCCGCCTCATCGTGGCCCTCGGCGCCCACCTGCCGGTGCTGCTCATCGTGGCCGCCGCCCCCGCCCTCGTCCGGGACGGCCTGACCCCCGGCGCCGTCGTCGGAGTCCTCGCGTACGTGCTGACCACCCTCGAACCGGCCCTGCGGCTCCTGGTCCAGGGGGTGGGCGCCTCCTGGCTCCGGCTGGCCGTCGCCGCCGAACGCCTCGCCGCCGCCGCCCGTCCGCCCGCGCCGCCGGCCGTCCCCGACGGCCCGCTGCGGCCCGCCGACGGTTCGGCCGCGCTGTCCGGGGTCACCTTCGCCTACGGGCCCGGGGCCGAACCCGTCCTCGACGGCCTGGACCTGGACCTCGCGGACGGGGCGCACCTGGCCGTCGTCGGACCCTCCGGGATCGGCAAGTCCACCCTCGCCGACCTCCTCGCGGGACTGCTGCCCCCGGACGCCGGCCGGATCCGGATCGGCGGGGTGCCCCTGGACCGGATCGCCCCCCGTGACCGCCCCCGGGCCCGCGTCCTGGTACCGCAGGACCCGTACGTGTTCACCGGCAGCCTCCGCGACAACCTGCGCCAGCTCGCCCCCGACACCCCGGACGGGGAACTGATGCGGGTCGCCGAGGAGCTGGGGCTCGGACCGCTGCTGGAACGCCTGGGCGGGCCGGCCGGCACCCTCGTCCCCGGCACGCTGTCCGGCGGGGAACGCGCCCTGGTGGCCCTGGCCCGCGCCGCCCTCTCGCCCGCCCGCCTGGTCCTCCTCGACGAGGCGACCCGGCACCTGGACGCGGCGGCCGAGCTCCGCGTGGAGGAGGTGTTCCGGCGCCGGCCCGGCACCCTGGTCACCGTCACCCACCGGCCGGGCCCCGCCCGCCGCGCCGATCTCGTCCTCCTCCTGGACGGGCTGTCCCCCCGCACCGGCACCCACCGCGCGCTGCTGGCCGGGGTGCCGGGCTACGCGGAGCTCTCCGGCGAGCCGCCGACGGGCGCCGCGCACGGGCCCGGATCCGGGCCCGTGCCGCACCCGGGGAGGTTCGCGATCCGGGATCCCGAGACCCGGGATCGCGCGGTCAGTGACCGGGGCGCAGGGTCAGATCGCTGACGGTGGCGTCCCCGGGCAGCTCCAGTGCGGTGACCACGGCGGCGGCCACGGTGGCCGGGCTCATGTGCGCGGCCGCGTCGTAGGCCAGTCCGAACTGCGCGTGCAGCCGCTCCTGCATGGGGGTGTCGGTCTCCCCGGGGTAGACCGTGGTGACGCGCACCCCGTGGGCGTACTCCTCGGCCCGCAGCGTCTCCGCGAGGGCCTTGAGGCCGAACTTCGAGGCGGCGTAGGCCCCCAGCCGGGGCGGGGCGTGCACCCCGGCCCCCGAGTTGACGAACACCACCCGGCCGCGGGTCGCCCGCAGGGCGGGCAGCAGCAGCCGGGTCAGCTCGGCGGGCGCGGTCAGGTTCACGGCCAGGGTCCGTTGCCAGCCGGCGGCCCCGGCCTCGGCCACCGGGGCGGCGTCCGCCACCCCCGCGACGTGCAGCAGTGAGTCCAGCCGGTCCGGGAGCCCCTGGGCCCCGAGCCGTTCGGCGAGCCGGTCCGGCTCCGCGAGGTCGGCCACCACCGTGCGGCAGCCGGGATGTCGCGCGGCCAACTCCTCGGCCCGGGACGGGTCCCGGGCCAGCAGCCACAGTCGGTGTCCCCGCCCGGCCAGCAGTCCGGCCAAGGCCGCCCCGATCCCGGATCCGGCCCCTGTCAGCAGATGCTCTCCCATGGGGCCCATCCCTACCCGCCCCCGGTCCCCGTCCTCCCGACCCGGCCGGGCGCAGAGGCGCACCCCGCCGCTGAGGGCGCACGCCCCGGGAAACGGCCGGTGGCCGGCACCCCGCACTGACCATGCTCCTCACCTCCGACCTGGCGGTCCTCGACCACTGGGACGGCACCGTGCTGCTGATCGCCAACGCCATCA
>NZ_JBEOSD010000082.1:0-34045 GCF_040302735.1 Streptomyces sp. NPDC097619
GTCACCCCCGCGGGGGTGACCCGGGCCCGGCCCGTTCCCGTTCCCGAGCCCGGTCGCCGCACGCTCCGGCGCGGGGTGGGAACGACGAAGCGGCGCCCCCCGGGGAGGGGCGCCGCTTCGTGGGTGGGGCTAGACCTTGCGGAGGTGGAAGGTCAGCGACAGGGGCTCGTCCGTGAAGGCGGGGCCGAAGCCCTCCTCCGCGGAGCCGGCCGCGAAGTCGGTCGCGAGGACCTCGTCCGCGATGAGGGCCGCGTGGTCCGTGAGGGCCGTCGTGACCTCCGGGTCGGTCGCCGACCAGCGCAGCGCGATCCGGTCCGCGACGTCCAGGCCGGAGTTCTTCCGGGCCTCCTGGATCAGGCGGATCGCGTCACGGGCCAGACCGGCCAGCCGCAGCTCGGGGGTGATCTCCAGGTCCAGGGCCACGGTGGCACCGGAGTCGGAGGCCACCGACCAGCCCTCGCGGGGGGTCTCGGTGATGATGACCTCCTCGGGGGAGAGGGTCACCCGCTCCCCGCCGACCTCCACGGAGGCGTCGCCCGCGCGCAGGGCCGCTGACAGCGCGGCCGCGTCCGCCGCGGCCACGGCCTTGGCCACGTCCTGCACGCCCTTGCCGAAGCGCTTGCCGAGGGCCCGGAAGTTGGCCTTCGCGGTGGTGTCCACCAGCGAGCCGCCCACCTCGGACAGCGAGGCCAGCGAGGAGACGTTCAGCTCCTCCGTGATCTGGGCGTGCAGCTCGGGGGAGAGCTCCTCGAAGCCCGAGGCCGCGACGAGCGCCCGGGACAGGGGCTGCCGGGTCTTGACCCCCGACTCGGCGCGGGTGGCTCGGCCGAGCTCCACCAGCCGCCGGACCAGGGCCATCTGACGGGACAGCACCGGGTCCACGGCGGAGGCGTCGGCCTCGGGCCAGCTCGACAGGTGCACCGACTCCGGGGCCTCCGGGCTGACCGGCGCCACCATGTCCTGCCAGACCCGCTCGGTGATGAACGGGGTCAGCGGGGCCAGCAGCCGCGTGACGGTCTCGACCACCTCGTGCAGGGTGCGCAGCGCGGCCTTGTCGCCCTGCCAGAACCGGCGGCGCGAGCGGCGCACGTACCAGTTGGACAGGTCGTCCACGAAGGCCGACAGCAGCTTGCCCGCGCGCTGGGTGTCGTAGGACTCCATGGCCTCGGTGACCTCGGCGACCAGGGTGTTGAGCTCCGAGAGCAGCCAGCGGTCGAGGACCGTGCGGTCGGCCGGGGCCGGGTCCGCCGCCGAGGGCGCCCACTGCGAGGTGCGGGCGTACAGGGCCTGGAAGGCCACCGTGTTCCAGTACGTCAGGAGGGTCTTGCGGACCACTTCCTGGATGGTGCCGTGGCCGACCCGGCGGGCCGCCCAGGGGGAGCCGCCGGCCGCCATGAACCAGCGGACGGCGTCCGCGCCGTGCTGGTCCATCAGCGGGATGGGCTGGAGGATGTTGCCCAGGTGCTTGGACATCTTGCGGCCGTCCTCGGCGAGGATGTGGCCGAGGCAGACGACGGTCTCGTACGAGGACTTGTCGAAGACCAGGGTGCCGACGGCCATCAGCGTGTAGAACCAGCCGCGGGTCTGGTCGATGGCCTCCGAGATGAACTGCGCCGGGTAGCGCTTCTCGAAGAGCTCCTTGTTCTTGTACGGGTAGCCGTACTGGGCGAAGGGCATGGAGCCCGAGTCGTACCAGGCGTCGATGACCTCCGGCACGCGGACCGCGGTGTGCGCGCAGCCGTCCGCGGTGCAGGGGAAGGTGACCGCGTCGATGAAGGGGCGGTGCGGGTCCAGCTCCGAGTGGTCCTGCCCGGACAGCTCCGACAGCTCGGCGCGGGAGCCGACGCAGGTCAGGTGCCCCTCCTCGCAGCGCCAGATCGGCAGCGGGGTGCCCCAGTAGCGGTTGCGGGACAGGGCCCAGTCGATGTTGTTGTTGAGCCAGTCGCCGAAGCGGCCCTGCTTCACCGACTCGGGGAACCAGTTGGTCTTCTCGTTCTCCCGCAGCATCGCGTCCTTGACGGCGGTGGTGCGGATGTACCAGGACGGCTGCGCGTAGTACAGCAGCGCGGTGTGGCAGCGCCAGCAGTGCGGGTAGCTGTGCTCGTAGGAGATGTGCCGGAAGAGCAGGCCGCGGGAGTCGAGGTCGGCGGTCAGCTTCTCGTCGGCCTTCTTGAAGAAGACGCCGCCGACCAGCGGCACCTCCTCCTCGAAGGTGCCGTCGGGGCGGACCGGGTTCACGACCGGCAGGCCGTAGGCGCGGCAGACGGTGAGGTCGTCGGCGCCGAAGGCCGGGGCCTGGTGGACGAGACCGGTGCCGTCCTCGGTGGTGACGTACTCGGCGTTGACCACGTAGTGGGCCGGCGCGGGGAAGTCGACCAGCTCGAAGGGGCGCCGGTACGTCCAGCGCTCCATCTCCTTGCCGGTGAAGCTCTGCCCGGTGGCGGTCCAGCCCTCGCCGAGGGCCTTCTCCAGCAGCGGCTCCGCGACGACGACCTTCTCGGTGCCGTCGGTGGCCACCACGTAGGTGACCTCGGGGTGCGCGGCCACGGCGGTGTTGGAGACCAGGGTCCACGGGGTGGTGGTCCACACGACGAGGGCGGCCTCGCCGGCGAGCGGGCCGGAGGTGAGCGGGAAGCGCACGTAGACGGAGGGGTCGACCACGGTCTCGTAGCCCTGGGCCAGCTCGTGGTCGGACAGACCGGTGCCGCAGCGCGGGCACCAGGGGGCGACCCGGTGGTCCTGGACCAGCAGGTCCTTCTCGAAGATCTGCTTGAGGGACCACCACACGGACTCCACGTACTCGGGGTCCATGGTGCGGTAGGCGTCGTCCAGGTCCACCCAGTAGCCCATGCGGGTGGTGAGCTCGGCGAAGGCGTCGGTGTGGCGGGTCACGGACTCGCGGCACTTGGCGTTGAACTCGGCGATGCCGTACGCCTCGATGTCCTGCTTGCCGTTGAAGCCCAGCTCCTTCTCCACGGCCAGCTCCACCGGCAGGCCGTGGCAGTCCCAGCCGGCCTTGCGGGCCACGTGGTAGCCGCGCATGGTGCGGAAGCGGGGGAAGACGTCCTTGAAGACGCGGGCCTCGATGTGGTGGGCCCCGGGCATGCCGTTGGCGGTCGGCGGGCCCTCGTAGAAGACCCACTCGGGGCGGCCCTCGGACTGCTGGAGGGTCTTGGCGAAGGTCTTGTTCTCCTGCCAGAACTCCAGGACGGCGTGTTCCAGGGCGGGCAGGTCGACCTGCGCGGGGACCGGGCGGTACTGCGGCTGGGTGCTCATCGGCTGTGTGTCTTTCCTCCGGCGGCGTCTCTTCTTCCGTCCGGAGGGACGAGAGCACGGCTCCCGCGGTACCACCCTCCTTGGCCGCCGTGCACGCCGGGCGCGCGCGGTGGCCCCCTCATTCGGGGTGCGAAGCCGGTTCTACTCGCCGCGCGGGGTGCGCGGGCTTTCTTCCGGCGGCTCCGGGGTGATCCTTCGCATCGCGCTCGCCCCCGGGCTCGCACCGTCCCCGGGTCGCTCCTGGCTGCGTACGACGCTACTCGTCCCCATCCATGCCTCTCGCTGGGGCCAGTGTACGGGCCGCGGGGCCGCTCGGCAGACCCATTACGGCCGCCGGGCGCGGGGGTCCGGGGCGGCCGGTCGCGGTCCCCCGGACGGCGGCACGGCGGCGCGCGGGCTTCCGGGCGGGGCGGGCCGGGCGTGCGCCCGGCCGCGCGCGGGGCACCGGGGGTACGGGCCCGGGAGCGGCGGGGCGTGGGCGGGCCGGGGCGGGGGCGCGCCCCGTTGCCGGGGTCCCGGAGCCGATTTATCGTCCGACCACATATACGCGCGCAAGATCACACTGTGTGAAGGGGCCGCGGCCATGGTGGCGAAGAAGACCGCTCCGAAGAAGACGGCGGACGGGAGTCCTTCCGACGAGCCCGCCGAGCAGGCGGGCGGGGCCGCGGTCAAGCGGGCCCCGGCGAAGAAGGCGGCCGCGAAGAAGACCGCGGCGAAGAAGACCGCCGCCAAGAAGACGGCGACCGCGAAGACGGCGACGAAGAAGACGGCGGCGAAGAAGACGGCGGCGAAGAAGACGGCGGCGAAGAAGACGGCGGCCGGCGCGGAGGCTTCCGAGGCGGCGGAGGCGCCCGAGGCGGCGGAGGCCGTGGCGGCCCCGGACCCGGGGGCCGGGTTCCGGGCGGCCCCGGGCGTGCTGGCGGTGCGTCCCGGCGAGGACCCCTGGACCGCGGACGAGGTGGCCGACGCCCGGGCCGAGCTGACCAGCGAGGTGCTGCGACTGCGGGCCGAGCTGGACGCCTCCGAGGCCGCCCTCTCGGGCCTGATGCGCGACTCCGGGGACGGTGCCGGGGACGACGAGGCCGACACCGGCTCCAAGAACATCACCCGCGAGCACGAACTGTCCCTGGCCTCGAACGCCCGGGAGATGCTGGAGCAGAGCGAGCGGGCCCTGGAACGGCTGGAAGCGGGCACGTACGGCCTCTGCGAGAGCTGCGGCAAGCCGATCGGGAAGGCCCGGATGCAGGCGTTCCCGCGGGCCACCCTGTGCGTGGAGTGCAAGCAGAAGCAGGAACGCCGGCACTGAGCGGCGGCCCCCCCGGCCCCGCGTCGGCGGCCCGCCCGGAGCCGGGACCGGCCGCGGCGCGGGCCGAGGAAGATCCGGAAGGGCCGTGACGTACTCTCGTGGGAGTCGGCACCTGGGCCGTGTCTTCCGGATCCTGCCCGGCCCGCGACGCCCGGAACGGGACGCCGCGGGCCCGACCGGCAAGATCCGAAAGATCACGACCTAGCGTGAGGGAATCCACGTGGCAGAGGCGGAGCGCATCATCGGTACGCCAGATGTGGGGGACGCCGCGCCCGAGTCCGTGCCGCCCCGGGGGCGGCGTCGGATCGCGGCGCTGCTGACCGTGGCCGTACTCGCCTACCTGCTGGACCTCGGCAGCAAGATGCTGGTGGTCGCCAAGCTGGAGCACCAGGCGCCCATCGAGATCATCGGGGACCTGCTGAAGTTCGAGGCGGTTCGCAACCCCGGCGCCGCCTTCGGCTTCGGCGAGGCCTTCACGATCATCTTCACCATCATCGCGGCCACCGTGATCGTGGTCATCGTGCGGATCGCCCGCAAGCTGTACAGCCTGCCCTGGGCCATCGCCCTGGGCCTCCTGCTGGGCGGGGCGCTGGGCAACCTCACCGACCGGATCTTCCGCTCGCCGGGCGTGTTCCGGGGTGCCGTGGTCGACTTCATCGCCCCCGCCCACTTCGCCGTCTTCAACCTCGCCGACTCCGCGATCGTCTGCGGCGGCATCCTCATCGTGCTGCTGTCCTTCAAGGGCCTGGACCCCGACGGAACCATCCACAAGGACTGACAAGGCATACTCGACGGGTGAGCACGATTCCCGAAGTCCGCACCCTGCCCGTCCCCGATGGCCTCGAAGGCGAGCGCGTCGACGCCGCCATCTCCCGTATGTTCGGCTTCTCCCGGACCAAGGCCGCCGAGCTGGCCGCGTCCGGCAAGGTGTCCGTGGACGGCAGCGTGGTCGGGAAGTCCGAGCGGGTGCACGGCGGTGCCTGGCTGGAAGTCGAGATGCCCGCGCCCCCGCGTCCGGTGGAGATCGTCGCCGAGCCCGTGGAGGGCATGGAGATCATCCACGACGACGACGACATCGTCGTGATCATGAAGCCGGTCGGTGTGGCCGCGCACCCGAGCCCCGGCTGGACCGGCACCACCGTGATCGGCGGGCTCGCCGCCGCCGGGTACCGGATCTCCACCTCCGGGGCCGCCGAGCGCCAGGGCATCGTGCACCGCCTGGACGTGGGCACCTCCGGGCTGATGGTCGTGGCCAAGTCCGAGCGGGCCTACACCTCCCTGAAGAACCAGTTCCGCGAGCGGATCGTGGACAAGCGCTACCACACCCTGGTCCAGGGCCACCCGGACCCGATGAGCGGCACCATCGACGCCCCCATCGGCCGCCACCCCCACCTCGACTACAAGTGGGCGGTGACCCAGGACGGCAAGGCCTCGGTCACCCACTACGACCTCATCGAGGCCTTCCGCGCCGCCTCCCTGCTCGACATCAAGCTGGAGACCGGCCGCACCCACCAGATCCGCGTGCACATGTCCGCGCACCGGCACCCCTGCGTGGGCGACCTCACCTACGGCGCCGACCCCACCATCGCCAAGCGGCTGGGCCTGACCCGGCAGTGGCTGCACGCGGTGCGGCTGGGCTTCGAGCACCCCTCCGACGGCCAGTGGGTGGAGTTCGAGAGCGGCTACCCCGACGACCTCCGGCACGCCCTCGACGTGATCCGGGCCGAGAGCGAATGACGGCCGCCCCCGCCTGCACGGTCCGGGTGGCCGCCTCCGAGGAGGACCGCGCGGCCTGCTTCGCGGTCCGCAAGGAGGTCTTCGTCCGGGAGCAGGAGGTGCCCGAGGAGATCGAGTACGACGCCTACGACGCGGGCGCCGTGCACCTGCTGGCGGTCGCCGCGGACGGCACCCCGCTCGGCACCGGCCGGCTGCTGCACGGGCCGGAGGTCCTGCACAAGACCGGTGATCCGGGCCTCGGCAAGCTGGGCCGGCTGGCCGTGCTGGCCTCCGCCCGCGGGCTCGGGGTGGGCGTGGCCCTGGTGCGCGCGGTCGAGGCCGAGGCCCTGCGCCGCGGTCTGACCGCCGTGGACCTCGGGGCGCAGACCCACGCGCTGGGCTTCTACGAGCGGCTGGGCTACGCCGCCTACGGCGAGGAGTTCCTGGACGCGGGCATCCCGCACCGGTCGATGCGGCGCCCGCTGGCCTGAGCCGGCGGGCCCCGCCGGCCCGTCCGGGCCCGGGCCCGTGCCCGATGCCCCGCGCCGGGCCGGGCGGGCGCCGGAAGGTTCCGGCGGGGCGCGGTGTCCGGAATGCGGCGGTGCGTCCCGGGCGTGGCAGGGTGGGCGGGTGGATCAGCTCGCCCTTCTCTTCGTGCTTCTGCTCGGCGCCGTCGTGACCGTACCGCTGGGGGACCGGCTGGGACTGCCCGCGCCGGTGCTGATGACCCTGGCCGGGGTGGTGATGGCCCTGCTGCCGTTCGTCCCGAACGTGGACGTGCCCCCCGAGTACATCCTTCCCCTGGTCCTGCCGCCGTTGCTGTACGCGTCGGTGCAGCGGACCTCCTGGCGGCAGTTCGCCGCGAACCTGCGCCCCATCTTCCTGTTGGCCGTGGCCCTGGTGTTCGTGACCACGGCGGCGGTGGCCGGGGTGGCGAACGCCCTGGTGCCGGGCCTGCCGCTGGCGGCGGCGGTGGCGCTGGGGGCGCTGGTGGCCCCGCCGGACCCGGTGGCGGCCACGGCGGTGGCGGGCTCGCTGGGGCTGCCCCGGCGGCTGGTGTCGATCCTGGAGGGGGAGGGGCTGTTCAACGACGTCACCGCGATCGTCCTGTACCACGTGGCGATCGCGGCGGTGATCGGCGGCGGCTTCTCCTGGGAGGGCGCGCTGGGGGAGTTCGTGCTCTCCGCGGTGGTGGCGGTGGCGGTCGGGCTGGGGCTCGGCTGGTGCGCGGGCCGGCTGATGGACCGGCTCGGTGACGCCACCCTACAGATCGGGTTGACGCTGCTGGTGCCCTTCGTGGCGTACGTGCTGGCGGAGGAGTTCAAGGGCTCCGGGGTGCTGGCGGTGCTGACCACGGCGCTGTTCCTGGCCGAGTACGCCTCCGACGCCGACGACGTGTTGGGGCGGCTGGCCGGGCACACCTTCTGGGAGGTGGTGGACACCCTGGTGACGGGCGTGGCCTTCGGTCTGATCGGCCTGGAGCTGCACTCGGTGTTCGGGACGGCGAGCGGGCAGGTCGCGGAGATGGCCGGGTGGGCCGGGGCGATCCTGGGCGTGGTGGTGCTGGTGCGGCTGGTGTGGCTGCTGCCCGCGGCCTGGCTGGCGAAGAAGCTGCACGGGCGCAAGGACTACGAGGAGGAGATCCCGCTGAGCTGGCGGGAGTCGGTGATCATGTGGTGGGCGGGGATGCGCGGGGTGGCCTCGGTGGCCCTGGCCCTGGCCATTCCCTTCTCGACGGACGACGGCGGTCCCTTCCCGCAGCGGGACGTGATCGTCTTCATCGCGTTCGCGGTGGTCATGGGCACGCTGGTGGTGCAGGGGCTGACCCTGCCGGCGGTGGTGCGGCTGCTCGGGGTGAAGGCCGACGCCGGGGCGGAGCGGGACTTCGAACGGCGGCTGGCGATCCGGGCCGCGAAGGCGGCGAAGGTCCGGCTGCGGGAGATCCAGGAGGTGGAGGAGCTGCCGGAGGACCTGTTGGAACTGCTCCAGCGACGGGCCTACGACGTGGGGGCGCGGATCAGCCCCGAGATGGTGGACGAGGAGCGGCGGGAGGCGTACCACCAGCGGGTGGAGCGGATCCGGTCGGTGCAGCGGATCCAGCGGGAGATGATGTCGGCGGCCCGGCACGAGGTGCTGGCGGCCCGCAGCGAGCCGGGGGCCGATCCGGAGATCGTGGACCGGGTGCTGCGCCAACTGGACGTCCGCAGCCTGCGCCCGTAGGGCCCGATCGGCCGGACGGGCCTAGCGGGTTTCCCCGGTGGGCGGTTCGGGGGTCGGGGGCGGAGGGGCGGTCGGGCCGGGGGCGGCCTCCGCGGTGGTGACCCGCGGCAGGGCGTACGGGTGGTGGTCGCACAGCCAGCCGACGAGGCCCTCGCGGACCGCGCAGCGCAGGTCCCACAGGTCGTCGGCGTCCTTGGCGCTGACGGTGGCCCGGACCTGGATGGTGGTCGGGGTGGCGTCGGTCACGACGAGCCCGCTGCGCCGGCCGTCCCAGAGGGGCGAGTCCAGGAGCAGGGCGCCGAGGTGCTCGCGGAGCAGCGGCACGGGGGCGGCGTGGTCGAGGTGGAGGAAGACGGTGCCGGTCATCTCGGCGCCGCCGCGGGACCAGTTCTCGTACGGCTTGCCGGTGAAGTAGGAGACGGGCATGGTGATGCGGCGCTCGTCCCAGGTGCGGACCACCAGGAAGGTGAGGGTGATCTCCTCGACCTTGCCCCACTCCCCGTCCACGACCACGGTGTCGCCGATGCGGACGGTGTCCCCGAAGGCGATCTGGAGTCCGGCGAAGAGGTTGCCCAGGGTGGACTGGGCGGCGATGCCCGCGACGATGCCGAGGATGCCGGCGGAGGCGAGCAGGGAGGTGCCGACGGTGCGCATCGCGGGGAAGGTCAGCAGCATGGCGGCGGCGGCCACCACGGTCACGGTGGCGGCGAGGACCCGGCGGATCAGGGTGACCTGGGTGCGGACGCGGCGGACCCGCGCGGTCTCCTCCCCGGCCCCGGCGGCGTACCGGGCGTAGCCGGAGTCGATGACGGCGGTGCCGGTGCGGACCAGCAGCCAGGCGGCCGCCGCGATCAGCAGCAGCGTGAGGGCCCGGCCGGCGGCCGCGGACAGGCTCGCGGAGCGCGGGTGCAGGAGGGGTCGGTGCACGGCGAGGAGCAGGGCGGTGCCCAGGACCAGTTGGGCGGGGAGCCGGCAGCGGCGCAGCAGTCCCCACAGCGGGGTTTCGGGGTGCCGTGCGTCGGCCCGGCGCAACAGCAGGTCCAGCAGGGCGCCCGCGGCGACGGTGAGCAGGACGGTACCGGCGAGCACGATCAGGGGGCGCAGCACATCCACCGTGTCCATGGGCCGACGGTAGCCGACCGGCACCTCCGTGGGCTGGGATGATGGGGGCATGGACATCATGCTTTTCCACTCGACGTACGGGCTGCGGCCCGCGGTGCACGCGGCCGCCGACCGGCTCCGGGCCGCGGGACACGAGGTGGAGGTGCCCGATCTGTTCGAGGGACGCACCTTCGGTACGGCCGAGGAGGGCATGGCCTTCCGGGACGAGGTGGGGCGGGACGAGCTGCTGCGGCGGGCGGTGCTGGCGGCGGCCCGGTTCTCCGACCGGGGTCTGGTGTACGCGGGGCTGTCCTTCGGCGGTTCGGTGGCGCAGCACCTGGCGATGGCGGACACCAAGGCGCGGGGCCTGCTGCTCCTGCACGGGACGGCGGACATCGCCGAGGACACCGTGGTGGACGAGCTGCCGGTGCAGTTGCACGTGGCCGACCCGGACCCCTTCGAGCCGCACGACTGGCTGACGGCCTGGTACCTGCGGATGCGGAAGGCGGGGGCGGACGTGGAGGTGCACAGCTACGCGGGTGCCGGTCACCTGTTCACCGACCCGGACCTGCCGGACTGGGACCCGGAGGCGGCCGAGCAGACCTGGCGGACGGCGCTGGGCTTCCTCGACTCGCTGTAGGCGCGCGGCCCGGCGGTGGGCCGGGCCGCGCCCCTCGTGCGCGGGTGGTGCGGCCGGTCCCGGGGCGCCGCCCCGGGACCGGTGCGGATCAGACCCCGCGGTAGGCGGTCCAGTGGCTCTGCATGCGGCTCACCTGTCCGGCGGTGAACTGGTACATGCAGGAGTCGTAGGTGTAGTCCATGAAGTTGCGGATCGGGTCGGCACCGGCCTTGTTGGTGCAGGTGTCGCGGCCGACCGGGCACTCGTAGGCCGCGGTCTTCTCGGCCGGGGTGTCGGTGACGTAGTCGCCGTTGCCGTTACAGCCGCCCTGGAAGGTGTGGTAGAGGCCCATCCAGTGGCCGACCTCGTGGGTGGCGGTGTCGCCCTCGTTGTAGTTCGCGGAGGAGCCGCCGGGCAGCGAGGAGTTGAGCAGGACCACGCCGTCCATCTTCGGGGCGGAGCTGTAGGAGCTGGGGAAGGTGGCCCAGCCGAGCAGCCCGCCGGAGAGGTTGGCCGTGTAGATGTTCAGCGCGCCCGGACCGCCCTTGCGGAGGGTGTTCTTCATGTTCTTCTCGGCGGTGGTGCCGTCCGCCAGGTTGTACCAGGACGCGTTGTCCGTGTAGTCCGTGGAGACCAGGGAGAACTGGTAGCCGGAGTTCACGTTGCCGGTGCCCTGGCCCGCGTAGGCGGAGTTGAGCACGGCGATCTGCTTGCCGATGTCGGTGGCGGTCAGCTTGCCCGCGGTACCCGAGTGGATCACGTGGAAGTACACCGGGATGGTGGTGACGGCCTCGGCGGCGCGCAGGACGCGCTGCGGGTGGTTCTTGAGGGCCTTGTCGAGCTTGAGCTTGAGGTCGGCGTCCATGGCCTTGGCCTGTGCCTCGGAGACGGCGTTCGGCTCGTGCGCGGCGCCGTGGCCGTCCTTCGGGCGGGTGGTGCGGGCGTTGGCGGCCGCGGTGGTGCCGCCCTCCTCGGCGCAGACCTCGGCGCCGGTCTTCGGGGCGGCGGCCAGGGTGGTGGGGGCCGACAGCGGGGCGAAGGCCAGGGTTCCGGCCAGCATCGCCGTGCCCAGGCCGCGGCGGCGGAGGGTGGGGGATATGCGGGCAAAAGCGCGCACGTGAACTCCTCGCGAACGGTGGGGGGTTGGGAGGTGGGTTGCCTCGTTGATCGCGGAGTTTACGTGCGCATGTCAGTGTCACGTCAAGAACTTTCGGCCATGAAAGATCGGGCCGCCCGGATCGCGCGCCGGACGGCCCGATCGCCGTAAGAATGTGATGATCAGTCAGTGCCGGGGTGCCCGGATCCTCAACGGACCGGTCGGTCGGCCCGTTCGACCTTCTGGGTGCCGGCCGCGGTGCGGTAGGAGCGGCTCCACGCGGCGGAGGCGTCCGGCCTCCGCTTGTCGGAGAGCACGTAGTAGTCCATCTGGGAGCGCTCGGCGGTGACGTCCAGGATTCCGTAGCCGTGGGAGTCCATGTCCACCCACTTCACATGGCGGTTGGCCGCCCGCACCGCGGTTTCCGCGGCCAGGGAGAGCGTCCTCGGGGCCACCTTGAGGATGTCGTCGATGTTGTCCGAGGTCACCGAGGTGACCACGAACTCCGTGGCCGCGGACCGGGAGAGCGGGTAGGTGGCGGCGGTCACCGGGACCTCGTTGGCGAAGGACATGTGGATGTCGCCGGTGAGGAAGACGGTGTTGCGGATGTCGCGCTGCGTGAGGTGACCGAGGAGTTCCTTCCGCTCGGCCGTGTACCCGTCCCACTGGTCGGTGTTGACCGCCAGCCCCTCCTTGGGCAGCCCGAGCAGCCCGGCCAGCGGCCCGAGCAGGTGTGCCGGGACCGAGCCGAAGGCCATCGGGGAGATCATCACCGAGGTGCCGACCAGCTTCCAGGTGGCGTCCGAGGTCGCCAGTCCGGACTTCAGCCAGTCCAGTTGGGCCCGTCCGGTCAGGGTGCGGTTCGGGTCGTCCACCGACCCGCTGCCCGTCTTGACCTGCTGGGAGCGGAAGGAGCGCAGGTCCAGCAGGTGCAGGTCGGCCAGGGAGCCGAAGCGCAGCCGCCGGTAGGTGGTGCCCGCGATGGAGGGGCGGACCGGCATCCACTCGAAGTAGGCCCGCTTGCCGGCGGCCACACGCGCCGCCCAGTCCCCCTCGGCGCCCGGCGTGTGGTTTTCGGCCCCGCCCGACCAGGTGTCGTTGGCGAACTCGTGGTCGTCCCAGATCGCCACCACCGGGTGCGCGGCGTGCACCGCCTGGAGGTCCCGGTCGGTCTTGTAGCGGCCGTGCCGGGCCCGGTAGTCGGCCAGGGAGACGATCTCGTGCGCGGGCTCGTGGGAGCGCAGCGGAGCGGTCGCCTTCGGGTACTCGCCGGCGGCGTACTCGTAGATGTAGTCGCCCAGGTGCAGCACCGCGGTCAGGTCGGCGCGGGCCGCCAGGTGCCGGTACGCGGAGAAGTACCCCGCCTCCCAGTTCGCGCAGGAGACCACGCCGAAGCGGAGGCCGGCCACGGCCGCGTCGTGGGCCGGTGCGGTGCGGGTGCGGCCGGTGGGGGAGAGGACGTCGCCCGCGCCGAAGCGGAACCAGTAGGTGGAGTCCGGGGCCAGGCCGCGCACGTCCGCCTTGACGGTGTGGTCGACGGCGGCGCCGGTGGCCACGGTGCCGGAGGCCGCGATCCGGTCGAAGGTCCGGTCCGCCGACACCTCCCAGCGGACCTCGACGTCGGGGCCCAGACCGGAGCCGGGCACCGCCTCGGGGACGGGGGTGACGCGCGTCCAGAGCAGGACGCCGTCGGGCAGCGGATCGCCGGAGGCGACCCCGTGGAGGAAGGCGGGCGCCCCGGGCCCGTCCGCACGGGCGGTAGCCGTCCCCAGGACGACCGGTGCGGCGAGCGGAACGAGCGCGGCGGTGGCGGCGGCCTTGACCACCGTGCGGCGGCGGGGGGCCGCGGCGGGAGAGGAGTGATGACTGGTCACGGATGATCATATTACTGACGGGTATCGCCCGTATGACAGCCCTCGGACACGGAACGGGCGGGCGAACCAAGGAAGTTCGCCCGCCCGTTCCCGGACCGTGTCCTGATGTCAGCCCTTCAGGGCCTTGTCGAGCGCCTCGTTGTACGCCGGGAGGGTCTGCGGCAGGTCGATCTTCTTGCCGTCCATCTTCAGCGTCGGCGTGCCCTCCACCCCGCTCTTGTCGAACAGCTTCGACATCTCCAGCGCCCAGCGGTCGTACGTGCCGTCCGTCACCGCCGTACGGAACTTCTCGTTGCCCTTGAGGGCGGGCACCTGGTCGGCCACCTTCAGCAGGTAGTCGTCCTTGGCGAACTCGTCCTTGGACTCCTCGGGGTGGTTGTCCTTCGCGTACAGGGCCGACTTGTAGGCGAGGAAGGCGTCCGGGCTCACGTTCAGCGCCGCGCCCAGCGCGCTCAGCGCGTTCTTCGAACCCTCACCGGGGAACCCCTTGTCCAGGAAGGTCGCGCCGATGTACTTCAGCTTGTACTTGCCCGCGGCCACGTCCTTGGAGATCTGCTCCCCGGCCACCTGCTCGAAGGTGGCGCACACCGGGCAGCGGGAGTCCTCGTACAGCTCCAGGGTCTTCTTCGCGGAGCCCTTGCCGATCACCACGTCGGTGCCGTCGGCGCCCGTGGTGTTGGCGGGCTTCACCAGCGGCTGCTTCGCCGCCTCCTCCCAGTGGCCGGGCTTGTTCGACTGGACGATGGCGTAACCGATGCCGCCGGCCAGGGCCAGGACACCGACGACCGCGCCGGCCACCGTGAACTGTCGGCGGGTGCGGTCCTTCTTGGCCTGACGCTCGCGCTCGGCCCGCAGGCGCTCGCGGGCGGCTTCCTTGGCGGCCTTGCTGTTGCGGTTGCTCATGACGGATCTCCGTAAGGGGTGCGGTGGAATGGGGACTGCCGGTACTCAGCTGCTCGCGAGCAGCGGTACGGGCGGTCCGCGCAACCCCACCGAGTGCACGGGGAACCGGGTGCGCAGCGCCGCGGCGGCCCGCCTGGCCCGCACCGCGCGCCGCACCGGGACGGCACCGGTCCGGACCCGCACCGAGGCCGCCGCCAGGAGCAGCGGCCGCAGCGCGCCGGCCCCGAGCGCGGTCAGCGCCCGACCCAGCCCGAACAGGGCGCGCTCCCCGCGCCACAGCCAGAAGGAGGCCAGCAGGCCCACGGAGACGTGCAGGGCCAGCAACAGCCACGGGGTCGTCGGATCCGCGGCGGCCGGCAGCGCGAGCGGGGCGGCCGCGTGGCCGGGGACACCGGCCAGCCGCGCCAGCGGCTCCCCGAGCGGGGTGCCGCCGCACAGCAGGTCCAGCCCCATCGCCCTGAGCGGACCGGAGACCGGACCGCCCGCGGGGCCGTAACAGACGGTCTGCCCGGCGGTGAACACCGTGTCCGCGGCCAGCTCCAACGGCACCAGCAGTCCGGCGATCGGCCAGAACCCGCGCTCCCGCCCGGCCAGCGCGTACGCGGGCAGGAACACCGCCGTCGCCAGCCCGGCCACCAGGGCCGGGGGCAGCGGGGCCCCGGAGAGCAGCACGTGCGAGGCGGCCGAGAGCATCACGACGACGGCGCTGAACAGCGCCGCCCGTGTCGCCCGCAGGCCCACCCCTGATATGTCCATCGCGGGAAGTCTGCCATGCCTTCCTGTGAAACCACGATCCGCGGGCGTCCCCGGCGGCCGGCCCCCGGGGACGCCCCGCGTCACCCCTGTGACCTGGTCAGACGACCGTTGCGGAAGAGGTCCACGAAGAGCTGGTGGTCGGCACGGGCCCGCGCCCCGTAGGAGTGCGCGAACTCGGTGAGGAGCTCCGTGAAGCCCTCCTCGTCCGCGGCGATCACCGCGTCGATGGCCCGTTCCGTGGAGAACGGCACCAGCGAGAGCCCGCTTTCGTCGGCGTCGGCCGCGGCGTGCATGGAGGCCGTGGCCCGCCCCAGGTCCGCCACCACCGCCGCCATCTCCTCCGGGTCGTCGATGTCGGACCAGTCCAGGTCGACCGCGTACGGGGAGACCTCCGCCACCAGCTGTCCGGTCCGCCGCCCGTCCTGCTCGATCTCGGTCCAGCCCAGCCACGGGTCGGCGTGCGCCTGCAGGGCCCGCTGCGAGATCACCGTGCGGTGCCCCTCGTGGCGGAAGTACTCCCGCACCGCCCGGTCCGTGATGTGCCGGGACACCGCCGGGGTCTGCGCCTGCTTGAGGTAGATCACGACGTCGTTCTCCAGGGCGTCGCTGTGCCCCTCCAGCAGGATGTTGAAGGAAGGCAGCCCCGCCGAGCCGATGCCCACGCCCCGCCGCCCCACCACGTCCTTGACCCGGTAGGAGTCCGGGCGCACCAGGCTGGACTCCGGCAGGGTCTCCAGGTACCCGTCGAAGGCGGCCAGCACCGTGTAGCGGGTGGCCGCGTCCAGTTCCACCGTGCCGGGGCCGGGGGAGAAGCGCCGCTCGTGGTCGCGGATCTCCGTCATCGAATCCAGCAGGGCGAAGCGGGTCCGCCGGCGGGCCGCCCGCAGCGCGTCCAGCAGCGGCCCCCGCGAGGTCTCCAGCGTGAAGGCCGGCACCTCCTCGTTCTTGGCGCCCGAGGCCAGCGCCCGGATCCGCTCCCGGTAGGCCCCCGCGTACACCCCCACCAGCTCGCCGATCTGGTCGTCGCTGAGGGCCTTGGCGTACCCCAGCAGGGCCACCGAGGCCGCGAACCGCTTGAGGTCCCAGGTGAAGGGCCCCACGTACGCCTCGTCGAAGTCGTTGACGTTGAACACCAGCCGCCCGTTGGCGTCCATGTACGTGCCGAAGTTCTCCGCGTGCAGGTCGCCGTGGATCCACACCCGGCCGGTCCGCTCGTCCAGGAAGGGCCCGCCGTGCCGCTCCCGCTCCAGGTCGGCGTAGAAGAGGCAGGCCGTGCCGCGGTAGAAGGCGAAGGCCGAGGCGGCCATCTTGCGGAACTTCACCTCGAAGGCGGCGGGGTCCGCGGCCAGCAGCTCCCCGAAAGCGGTGTCGAAGACGTCGAGGATCTGCTCGGCCCGCTGTTCGTCCGTGGTCCCGGGGACCGCCATGGGGTGCCTCCTGCTGCGTGGGTGTACCTGTCCGGACCGGCAGACGCGGGATCCGGCCCGTCCGGTTCTGCCAACGCGCGGGCCGGCCCCCGAGTGCCCGGCGGCGCGCCCGCGCCCGGCCCGGCGGCCCGCGCGCCCCGCGGACCGGCCCGCGGGCCCGGAGCCCTTGGGGCGCCCGGCCGGAGCCCTGCCGGCGGGCGTCCCGGGCGCCTCCCCGGCCCCGTCCGATGAGGCCCGTATCACATCGCGCGGGAGGCCCCGCCCGCCTCCCGCGGATCCCCGTTCCGTCGGTCCCGGGACGTAGACTGCGAGGCTGTCCCCCCTCGTCCGCCTCCCCGCCCCCAGGAGTACAGCGCCGTGACCAAGACGCCGTTCACGCACCTGCACGTCCACACCCAGTACTCGCTGCTGGACGGTGCCGCGCGGCTCAAGGACATGTTCAACGCCTGCAACGAGATGGGCATGACCCATATCGCCATGTCGGACCACGGCAACCTGCACGGCGCCTACGACTTCTTCCACACGGCGCAGAAGGCCGGGGTCACCCCGATCATCGGCATCGAGGCGTACGTCGCCCCCGAGTCCCGCCGCAACAAGCGCAGGATCCAGTGGGGCCAGCCGCACCAGAAGCGGGACGACGTCTCCGGTTCCGGCGGTTACACCCACAAGACCATCTGGGCGGCGAACGCCACCGGCCTCCACAACCTCTTCCGGCTCTCCTCCGACGCCTACGCCGAGGGCTGGCTCACCAAGTGGCCCCGGATGGACAAGGAGACCATCGCCCAGTGGTCGGAGGGCCTGATCGCCTCCACCGGCTGCCCCTCCGGCGAGCTCCAGACCCGGCTGCGCCTGGGCCAGTACGAGGAGGCCCGCAAGGCCGCGGGCGAGTACCAGGACATCTTCGGCAAGGACCGCTACTTCCTGGAGCTGATGGACCACGGCATCGAGATCGAGCGCCGGGTCCGTGACGACCTCGTCAAGATCGGCAAGGAACTCGGCATCCCGCCGCTGGTCACCAACGACTCGCACTACACGTACGACCACGAGGCCACGGCCCACGACGCCCTGCTCTGCATCCAGACCGGCAAGAACCTCTCCGACCCCGACCGCTTCCGCTTCGACGGGTCCGGCTACTACCTGAAGTCCACGGAGGAGATGTACGCCATCGACTCCTCGGACGCCTGGCAGGAGGGCTGCGCCAACACCCGGCTCGTCGCGGAGCAGATCGACACCGAGGGGATGTTCAAGTTCCGGAACCTGATGCCGAAGTTCGACATCCCGGACGGCTACACCGAGGTCACCTGGTTCCGCGAGGAGACCATGAGGGGGATGCACCGCCGCTTCCCCGGCGGGATCCCGGACGACCGCATGAAGCAGGTCGAGTACGAGATGGACACCATCATCTCGATGGGCTTCCCGGGCTACTTCCTCGTGGTCGCCGACTTCATCATGTGGGCCAAGAACCAGGGCATCGCCGTCGGCCCCGGCCGGGGCTCCGCGGCCGGCTCGATCGTGGCCTACGCCATGGGCATCACCGACCTCGACCCGATCCCGCACGGCCTGATCTTCGAGCGTTTCCTCAACCCCGAGCGCGTCTCCATGCCCGACGTCGACATCGACTTCGACGAACGTCGGCGCGTGGAGGTGATCCGGTACGTCACCGAGAAGTACGGGGCCGACAAGGTCGCCATGATCGGCACCTACGGCACCATCAAGGCCAAGAACGCCATCAAGGACTCCGCCCGCGTCCTCGGCTACCCGTACGCCATGGGCGACCGCCTCACCAAGGCCATGCCCGCCGACGTCCTCGGCAAGGGCATCCCGCTCTCCGGCATCCTCGACCCCCAGCACCCCCGCTACGGCGAGGCCGGGGAGATCCGCGGGATGTACGAGAACGAGCCCGACGTGAAGAAGGTCATCGACACCGCCCGCGGCGTCGAGGGCCTGGTCCGCCAGATGGGCGTGCACGCCGCCGGCGTGATCATGTCCAGCGAGCGGATCACCGATCACGTACCGGTCTGGGTCCGGCACACCGACGGCGTGACCATCACCCAGTGGGACTACCCGAGCTGCGAATCGCTCGGCCTGCTGAAGATGGACTTCCTCGGCCTGCGCAACCTCACGATCATGGACGACGCCGTCAAGATGGTGAAGGCCAACAAGGGGATCGACATCGACCTCCTGGCCCTCCCGCTCGACGACCCCAAGACCTTCGAACTGCTCGGCCGCGGCGACACCCTCGGCGTCTTCCAGTTCGACGGCGGGCCCATGCGCTCCCTGCTGCGCCTGATGAAGCCCGACAACTTCGAGGACATCTCCGCCGTGTCGGCCCTCTACCGGCCGGGCCCGATGGGCATGAACTCGCACACGAACTACGCCCTGCGCAAGAACAAGCAGCAGGAGATCACCCCGATCCACCCGGAGCTGGAAGAGCCGCTCCGGGAGGTCCTGGACGTCACCTACGGCCTCATCGTGTACCAGGAGCAGGTGCAGAAGGCCGCCCAGATCATCGCCGGCTACTCCCTCGGCGAGGCCGACATCCTCCGCCGCGTGATGGGCAAGAAGAAGCCCGAGGAGCTGGCCAAGAACTTCGTGATCTTCGAGGCGGGAGCCAAGAAGAAGGGGTTCAGCGACGCGGCCATCAAGGCCCTCTGGGACGTGCTGGTCCCCTTCGCCGGCTACGCCTTCAACAAGGCCCACTCAGCCGCCTACGGCCTGGTCTCCTACTGGACCGCCTACCTCAAGGCGAACTACCCGGCCGAGTACATGGCCGGACTCCTCACCTCGGTCAAGGACGACAAGGACAAGTCCGCGATCTACCTGAACGAGTGCCGGCGCATGGGCATCAAGGTGCTCCCGCCGAACGTGAACGAGTCCGAGTCCAACTTCGCCGCCCAGGGCGACGACGTGATCCTCTTCGGGCTCACAGCCGTCCGCAACGTCGGCCAGAACGTCGTCGACTCGATCATCAAGACCCGCAAGTCCAAGGGGAAGTACTCCTCCTTCCCCGATTTCCTCGACAAGGTCGAGGCCGTGGTCTGCAACAAGCGCACCGTGGAGTCCCTGATCAAGTCCGGGGCCTTCGACGAGATGGGCCACACCCGCAAGGGCCTGGTCGCCCAGCACGAACCGATGATCGACAACGTGGTCGCGGTCAAGCGCAAGGAGGCCGAGGGACAGTTCGACCTGTTCGGCGGCATGGGCGACGAGTCCGGCGGCGACGAGCCCGGCTTCGGGCTCGACGTGGAGTTCTCCGACCTGGAGTGGGAGAAGTCCTACCTGCTGGCCCAGGAGCGCGAGATGCTCGGCCTCTACGTCTCCGACCACCCGCTCTTCGGCCTGGAGCACGTGCTCTCCGACAAGACCGACGCCGGGATCTCCCAGCTCACCGGCGGGGAGCACGGGGACGGCGCGGTCGTCACCATCGGCGGCATCATCTCCGGCCTCCAGCGGAAGATGACCAAGCAGGGCAACGCCTGGGCCATCGCCACCGTCGAGGACCTGGCCGGCTCCATCGAGTGCATGTTCTTCCCGGCCACCTACCAGCTGGTCTCCACCCAGCTGGTCGAGGACACCGTGGTCTTCGTCAAGGGCCGGCTCGACAAGCGCGAGGACGTGCCCCGGCTGGTCGCGATGGAGATCATGGTCCCCGACCTGTCCTCCGCCGGCACCAACGCCCCCGTGGTCCTCACCATCCCCACGGTCAAGGTCACCCCGCCCATGGTCACCCGCCTGGGCGAGATCCTCCGCCACCACAAGGGCAACACCGAAGTCCGGATCAAGCTCCAGGGACCGCGCACCACCATCGTGCTCCGCCTGGACCGGCACCGGGTCCAGCCGGACCCCGCCCTCTTCGGTGACCTCAAGGTGCTCCTCGGGCCCTCCTGCCTGGCGGGCTGACCCCCGACGCACGGGTGAGGGCGGTACCGGACCCCGGTACCGCCCTCACCCGTCTCCACCGCCGTCGGACCCGTCCCGTACCGGGGACCGACGGCGCCGCGCGCCGCGTCAGTTGTGGCCGAAGCGCTTCGTCTTGCTCTTGTGCGGCATGTCGATCGGACTCGGCGACGCCTGCGAGGACTCGCCCTCGGAGGACTTCTGCGCCGCCTGGGGCTGCGCCGAGGACTTCTGCGAGGAACGGTTCTGGTTCTTGTTCTTGGCCATGGTGGAGCCTCCGTGAGGGTCTAGGGGCCAGGACCGCCTTCACACTCACACAACGCTACAAAACGCGCATTTTGGATCATTACCGTCCGTCATCGGAACGGGTTCGGACGACCCGGCCCGGATCCGCCACGCCGATGATCGAGTTCCGGCCGTCAACACCCTTGCGGTCGGGCAGACTCGGGGAAAAACCGAGAGCTCCGTCGGAAAGAGGGTGGAAGCGTGGACCGCTGCGTCGTCCTGGTGGACGCCGGCTACCTGCTGGGTGCCGCCGCGAGCCTCCTGGCGGGTGAACCCTCCCGGTCCCGGATCACCGTGGACCACACCGCCCTCATCCAACAGCTCCGTGAGCGCGCCGAGGCCGACACCGAGCGCCCCCTGCTCCGCATCTACTGGTTCGACGGCGCCCCCGACCGGGTCCCCCAGCCCGAGCACCGCAGGCTCCGCGTCATGCCCCGGGTCACCGTCCGACTGGGCGCCCTGACCCGCAGCGACGGCCGCTGGGCCCAAAAGGGCGTGGACGCCGCCATGCACGCCGAACTCACCGAACTCGCCCGCAACCGCGCCTGCTCCGACGTGGTCCTCGTCACCGGCGACGGCGACCTGCTGCCCGGCCTGATGTCCGCCAAGGAACACGGCGTCGCCGTCCACCTCTGGGCCGTCCAGGCCGCCGACGGGGACTACAACCAGTCCGAGGACCTCGTCGCCGAAGCCGACGAACGCCGCGTCCTCGACCGCGCCTGGATCATCCGCGCCGTCCGCGCCAAGGACACCGGCATCTGTGCCCCGGCCCCCGCCCCGCGCCCCGAGATCGCCGCCATCCTCTCCGCCCCGCTGCCCGAGGCCGCCCTCGCCGAGGCCGCCCGCAACGGCACCGCCCCCACCCCGGCCGCCGCGCCCGGACCCCCCGCCGCCACCGCGCCCCCCGCCCCCGGCCGGAACGTCCCCACCCCCAAGGACCTCGCCGGACTCCGGGCGCACACCCCCGTCCCCGGCCCCCAGCACCCCCAGTCCGCCGGCGCCGCCACCGGAGCCACCCTCCGCTGGTCCTCCGACCGGGGCTGGGTGGACCGCGGCGGCCCCCTCGGCGAACCCGCCGAGACCGCCTCCCTGCCCACCCTCGCCCAGCTCACCAGCGCCGAACAGCGCTGGGCCGACCGCGAGGAGGACATCACCACCGTCGGCGGCGACCCCTTCGAGGTCGGCCAGGTCTTCGCCCGCCGCTGGATCGAACGGCTGCCCGAGACCGTCCACATGCAGAAACTCGCCACCCTCTACCCCCGGATCCCGCACCGCATCGACGGCGAGCTGCTGCGCTACGCCGCCCGCTTCGGTCTGCTCGCCCACAAGGACGACCAGATCGACGAGCACGACCGGTACGCCATCCGGGCCGGATTCTGGCGCGAGATCGACGTCCGCGCCGCCGTCGAACACGTGGGCGCCCACCCCGGCCCCCCGGCCCCGACCGGCACCCCCGACCAGCCCGCCGACCGCTTGGCGGACCGGCTCGCCGACTGACCGCCCCCGCCCGGGGACCTCCGCGCGCGACCGGCCGGAACCGGCCGGCCCCGCGACCGGACGGACCGACCGGCGGGTACCGGCCACGGACCGGCACGGACTGGGCGGAGTGGGGCCTTCTGGGAACCGGAACCCGCCCCGGCCGCTCCGGCGGCGGCCGAACCCCGTAGGCTGCTCCCTCGTGAGCACGGGCACAGCACAGGCGGGACAGGCCGCGGAAAACGGCGGACGCACCCCCACGGCGGGGGCCGGCGAGCCGCCCCGCGTCGTGTGCGCCGTGCGCGACCTCGTCAAGACCTACCCGCCGCTGCGCGGGGGCCGCGGCACGCCCGCCCTCCCCGAGGTCCGGGCCACCGACGGCATCTCCCTGGACGTCCACGAGGGCGAGGTCTTCGGACTCCTCGGCCCCAACGGCGCCGGCAAGTCCACCCTGGTCCGCCAGCTCACCGGTCTGATGCGCCCCGACTCCGGCACGGTACGGCTCCTGGGCCACGACCTCGTCCGCCACCCCGACCGGGCCGCCCGGCTCCTCGCCTACCTCGGCCAGGAGTCCACCGCCCTCGACGAGCTGACCGTCTCCCTCGCCGTGGAGACCACCGCCCAGCTCCGCGGACTCGACCGACCCGCGGCCCGCGCCGCCCGCGACGCCATCCTCGACGAGCTGGACCTGACCGCCCTCGCCGGCCGGCCCCTGAAGAAGCTCTCCGGCGGCCAGCGCCGCCTCGCCTGCTTCGCCGCCGCCCTCGCCGGCGACCGCCGCGTCCTCGTCCTCGACGAACCCACCACCGGCATGGACCCGGTGGCCCGACGGGCCGTCTGGGAGGCCGTGGACCGGCGCCGCGCCGACTCCGGCACCACCGTGCTGCTCGTCACCCACAACGTCATCGAGGCCGAGACAGTGCTCGACCGGGTCGCCGTCATCGACCGCGGCCGCGTCATCGCCTGCGACACCCCCGCCGGACTCAAGGCGCGGGTGGCCGGCGAGGTCCGGCTGGAACTGGTGTGGCGCGAGACCGCCCCCCTGCACGTGCCCGAGGTCGCCGCGCTCCGGCCGGCCGCCACCGAGACCGGCCGCCGCTGGACGTTCCGGCTCGGCCCCGACGAGGCCCGGGCCGCGGTCGCCGCGGTGACCGGCGGCGCCGCCTTCGCCGCGCTGGACGATTTCACACTCACGACCCCGAGCCTGGAGGACGTGTACCTCGCGCTCGGCGGCCGTACGAAGGGCCTGGTGAAGACGTGACCACCACGGACGTGACCGCGGCGGGACCGACCGGCACCGGAGCCGGACGGGGGGCCGTCACCGAACCGGGTGCCGCCGGGGAGGCCGCCCGGCGCGCCCCCGCGGCCGACACCCCGACGGACACCGGGACGTCCGGCGCCGGGGCCGCGGGCACCGCGACCGACGCGACGGAGGTCGAGGGGCCGTTGGCCCCCCGGGCCCGGTTCCTGCCGGCCCTCGGCGCCGTCTACCGCGCCCAGCTCTCCCGGGCCCGGGTCGCGCGGATCCCGCTGCTGTTCGTGGCCACCTTCCAGTCCGTCGGCATCATGGTCCTGATGCGGGGCGTCGTGGACGGCGGCTCCGAGGCCCGCGCCGTGGTCGCGGGCTCCTCCGTGCTCGTCGTCGCCTTCGTCGCGCTGAACCTCCTCGCCCAGTACTTCGGCCAGCTGCGCGCCTCCGGCGGCCTGGACCACTACGCCACCCTGCCGGTCCCGCCGGCCGCCGTGGTCCTCGGCGCGGCCGGCGCCTACGCCTCCTTCACCGTGCCCGGCACCCTCGTCACCGCCGTGTTCGGCTGCCTGCTGTTCGGACTGCCCATGGGCGGACTGTGGGTGCTCGCCGCCGTCGTGCCCCTCGCGGGGGCCGCCCTGGCCGGGCTCGGCGCCGCCCTCGGCCTCCTCGCGCCCCGCCAGGAACTGGCCACCCTCGCCGGCCAGCTCGGCATGTCCGCCGCCCTCCTCCTCGGGGTGCTGCCCCCCGAACGGATGCCGGCCCTCGTGGTGTGGGCCCGCGACCTGCTGCCCTCCACCTACGGGGTCGAGGCCTTCGCCCACACCTTCGCCCCGCACCCGGACTGGGCGGTCGTCGCCCTCGACCTCGGGGTCTGCGCCGCCGTCGGCGTGCTCTCCCTCGCCCTCGCCACCTGGGCCTACCGCCGGGCGGCGGTCCGCTGACGCGGGCTCCCCGACCACCTGGCACGATGTGGGGGTGACCGAAGCCTTCCCCCCGCCGCCGCCCCCCGCCCCCCACCCCGAGGGCCCGGACGGCCCCCGGCGGGGCGCGGACCCCGCCGCGGAGCGGCCCGTCGACGGGCCGGCGGACCCGGCCGCCGACCCGTTCGCGGCCCCCGCCGCCGACCCCGGGGAGCCGGACCCGGCCGCGGGGCCCACCCTCGTGGAAGAGCTGCGCGACGGTGCCGCGGTCACCCTCCTGGTGGCCTTCTCCGGGGTCTTCCTGGGCCTGCTGTGGGCCTGGCTCGCCCCGCGCGTCCAGTACGTCTCCAACGGCGAGGCCGTCTTCCTCCGCGACACCGAGAACGAGGGCCGGATCGGCGCCGACGGCACCTTCTTCCTCATCGCCCTCGGGCTCGGCGTGCTCAGCGGGGTGCTGGTCTTCCTGGCCCGCCGCCGCCGAGGCGCCGTCGGCGTGGTCATCGGCCTCTCCATCGGCTCCGTCCTCGCCTCCCTGCTCGGCTGGCGCCTCGGGCTCTGGCTCGGCCCCTCCCGCGACGTGGTCGACACGGCACGGGCCGTCGGCAAGGGCGTGCCCTTCGACGCGCCGCTCCAGCTGCTGGCGTACGGGGTGCTGCTGGTCTGGCCCGTCTCCGCGGTGGCGGCTCACCTGGGCATGACCATGGCCTTCGGGCCGCGGGATCCCGAGCCGAAGACGTGGGAGACCTATCCGCCGGGGTACGCCCATCCCCGCTGGAACCCCGAGCCCACGCCTGAGCCGGGCGAGGGCACCGACGCCCCCGCCCCTCCCCGGGACCCCTTCGCCCCACCCGGCTGACGCCCCGCCCGGGAGCCCGGGTGCGGCCCGGTCCCTTCGGCCCGGCTCCGGGACCGCCTCGATCGCCGGCGATCGAGGCGGTCTTCGAGGCGCGCCCGGACGTACGGAAGCGACCACCCCGGCCCCATCGGAGGTCGCCCCGGGCAACCCCGTCAGGGTTTGGCGATGGCGGCCGTGGTCGCCCCCGTCAGGGCGGCCAGGTCGGTCGGGGAGAGTTCGACCTCCAGGCCCCGCCGCCCCGCGGACACGCAGATCGTCCCGTGTCGCGCCGCGGACTCGTCCAGCACGGTGGGGAGGGCCTTCCGCTGGCCCAGCGGGGAGATCCCGCCCCGCACGTACCCGGTGGTGCGTTCGGCCGCCACCGGGTCGGCCATCGTGGCCTTCTTGCCGCCCACGGCCGCGGCCAGCGCCTTGAGGTCCAGGGAGCCGGAGACGGGCACCACGGCCACGGTCAGGGCCCCGTCGACCTCGGCGACGAGGGTCTTGAAGACCCGGTCGGGGGAGACCCCGAGGGCTTCGGCGGCCTCCTCCCCGTAGGAGCCGGCCGCCGGGTCGTGGGCGTAGGCGTGCACCGTGTAGGGCAGCCCGGCCCGGGTCAGGGCGGTGGTGGCGGGGGTACCGGCGGACTGCTGCTTCTTCGCCATGGGCGGGGCCTCAGTTCGGGCTGGTGGGGGCCCGGGTCAGTTCCACCGCGGGCAGCGAGGGCAGGTGGCGGATCACGGCGGTCTCGGCGCGCAGCAGCTTCAGCTCCTCCGCGAGCCGGGTTGCCGTGTCGGGGGCCTGGAGCAGCCGCTGCTTGGCCGGGATGTCCAGCACGGCCGCCGCCGCGACCAGGTACGAGACCACCGAGGGCTCCTCGGGCAGTTCGGCGCCGGTGGTGCTGAGGGAGCGCTCCCGGGCGCCGGCCAGACGCTGCTGGTAGGAGCGGAAGGCCCGCAGCACGCCGAGGGCCAGGGCCCCGGAGCCGTCGCCCGCGTCCTCGGGCAGCTCCTCCAGCTCGGCCGTCAGGTAGGGGCCGCTCGCGTCCACGGAGAGCAGCCGGACCCGGGTGGTGCCGGTGGCCAGGACCTCGAAGCTGCCGTCCTCGCGTTCCCGGATGGTCGCGGCGTCAGCAACGCAGCCCACCCGGTGGAAGGCCTGGATGGGGTCGGCGCCGAAGCCGGCGGCGGGGCCGCGTTCCGGGAGGGCGGTCTGGTCGGGCAGTCCCGGCGCGGTGGGCGCCACTTCCCGGCCGTCCCGGATCGCGACGACGGCGAACCGGCGCGACTCCTCCTCGCCGGACTTCAGGAGGTCGCGCATCATGGCGCGATAGCGCTCCTCGAAGACGTTCAGGGGCAGGACCAGCCCCGGGAACAGCACCGAGTTGAGCGGGAAGAGCGGCAGGCGAACGGTGGTCACGTCGGCCAGGGTAATGGCCGGGACGCCGCCCCCGTCACCCCCGGGCCGTGCGCCCCCGCCCGCTCCGGCCGGCAGGGCCCCGCCCGGAGGGGCCCTGCCGGCCGCACCGGGGGCCCGGGGTCAGCCTCGGCGGAGGAGCCGGGAGGCGCCCGCGGCCACCGTGGTGGCCAGCACCCAGCCCAACAGGACCAGCACGGCCGCGACCCACTGCCAGCCGCCCTCCATCTTCCAGTAGCCGTCCTGGCCCAGGTCGATCACCGGGAGCAGGAGGTCCAGGGCGTACAGGATCGGGTTCCAGAGGGGGTGCTCGCCCGGTTTGATCGCCTTGGGATCATGACCGGAAAACGCCACCGCTCCGGCCGCCCAGATCACGGCCATCCACACCGCCGCCCGGCCGGGCCGGTAGCCGTAGGCCACCGTCCAGTCCTGGAGGTACCCCCAGGCCTTGGCGGCCAGCGGCAGGGTCTCGCGGCGCCGTCGCTGCTTGGCGAGGAGCACCTCGCGGGCCTCGGCGTCCTCGCCGCTGGCCCGCAGCACGTACGCCAGCCGCTCGTAGGGGTCGGGGGAGTACTCGGGGGTGGCCGCCTCCACCCACTCCAGCCGCCGGGCCAGCGGGAACAGTCCGCGCGGCACCAGGAACTCGTAGCTGAACCCGTCCATGGAGAGCTGGCCCGGCCCGGGCCAGCTCGTGGACTGGTCCACCAGCTTGATCACCTTGGCCCCGGACAGCACCACCCGGCCCTGCTCCGGCTCCTCCCCGACGAACCGCAGCTCCGGGGTCTGGATCCGGCGCAGGGACACCTCCTGGTCCCCGGCCAGCACGAACCGGGCCCCGTAGAAGTCCACGGCGTCCCCGAAGCGCCCGTCGTCCAGCCGCAGCCCGCCCCGGCACTCGAACCGCTGGGTCCGGATGCCCCGGGCCGGGGTCCGGTCCAGGCCGTACGGGGGAGTGGAGCCGGGCTCACCGGCGGCGTCCAGCGCCACCGAGGTCAGGTAGAGGGTCCGCTCCACGGTCAGCTGCGGGGCGTTCAGCGCCCGCTTGCCGTACGGATTGCGCAGCCGGGCCCCGCGCAGGCTCATCGACACCCCGACCTTCGCCCCGCGCAGGCTCACCTCCCCGTAGGTCTCGATCATCTCGGCCTGGAAGTCCTGCGCCACGGACAGCCCGTCCGCGGCGATGGCCCGGCCCCGGCTGTCCCGCTGCACCACGGCCTGGCTGATCAGCAGGTCCGTCCCTATCTGCGCGTCGGTGAGCCGGATCCCCCGGGCCACCCGGCAGCGCGGCAGGTGCAGGTCCCCCTCGGTGTGCAGCCGGGCGGCCTCCAGGCGGGGGATCGCGCAGTGCACCATCCGCAGGGTCGCGAAGCGGGCCTCGGCCAGTTGCACTTCGCTGTCGAAACGGCAGGAGCGGAGCTCCACGTACGGGGCGACGGTGCCCCCGGACAGCTCCAGCCGGCCCGTGATCCGGGCCCCGCGGAGCTTCAGCGAGGCCACCCGTCCCGGTATCGGCGCGGGGCCGCTGAGCAGCAGCTGGGCGATCACCTCGGCGCGCACGCTGCGCTCCGGTCCCCAGGTGCGGTCGGTCATCGGATTGTCCCGGTCGGCCGCCCGGGCGCTGAGGTCGCAGACGGTGCCGGCCCGGAAGGCCCGCCACATCCGCAGCTCCGGTGCGGTGAGATCGGACGGTGCCCCTTCGGCCGCCACCTCGACTGCCTCGTCCATGCCAGGCCCCCCTTCCCGTGCGCGTCCTTGCGAACGCTAGTGGCCCGCGGTGGCGTCCGGGGCGCGTATCAGCCAGTGATACGGGCGCCCGGTGGCCGGAGACGGTCTGCGAGAATCGAGAGGTGATCTCTCGTATCGACCTGCGCGCCGACGCCCTCCCCGAGGGCGCGGCACTGCGCGATCTGCTGCCCCGTGCCGAGTTCGACGTGGAAGCCGCCCTGGAGAAGGTGCGGCCCATCTGCGAGGACGTGCATCATCGCGGCACCGCGGCGCTGATCGAGTACGCGCGGAAGTTCGACGGGGTCACCCTGGAGCGGATCCGGGTGCCCGCCGAGGCCCTGGAGGAGGCCCTCGCCGGCCTGGACCCGGCGGTCCGCGCCGCCCTGGAGGAGTCCATCCGTCGGGCCCGCGTCGTGCACGCCGCGCAGCGCCGCAGCCGGCACGCCACGCAGGTGGTCCCCGGCGGCACCGTGACCGAGAAGTGGGTTCCGGTGGAGCGGGTGGGCCTGTACGCCCCCGGCGGCCGTTCCGTGTACCCGTCCTCCGTGGTGATGAACGTGGTCCCGGCCCAGGAGGCCGGAGTCGGTTCGATCGCCCTGGCCTCGCCGCCGCAGGCCGAGTTCGGCGGGCTGCCGCACCCGACCATCCTGGCCGCCTGCGCCCTGCTGGGCGTGGACGAGGTCTACGCCGCGGGCGGGGCCCAGGCGGTGGCGATGTTCGCGTACGGGACCGAGGAGTGCGCCCCCGCCAACATGGTCACCGGCCCCGGGAACATCTGGGTGGCGGCGGCCAAGCGCTACTTCACCGGGAAGATCGGCATCGACACCGAGGCCGGTCCGACGGAGATCGCGGTGCTCGCGGACGCCGGGGCCGACCCGGTGCACGTGGCCGCCGACCTGATCAGCCAGGCCGAGCACGACCCGCTGGCCGCGGCCGTGCTCGTCACCGACTCCGAGGAGCTGGCCGCCGCCGTCGAGGCCGAGCTGGAGACCCAGGTCGCCGCGGCCAAGCACGTCGAGGACCGGATCCGGCCCGCCCTCACCGGCAAGCAGTCCGCGATCGTCCTGGTCCGCGACCTGGAGGACGGCCTGAAGGTGGTGGACGCCTACGGCGCCGAGCACCTGGAGGTGCAGACCGCCGACGCCGCGGCCCTGGCCGACCGCGTCCGCAACGCCGGGGCGATCTTCGTGGGTCCCTGGTCCCCGGTCTCCCTGGGCGACTACTGCGCCGGTTCCAACCACGTGCTGCCCACCGGCGGCTGCGCCTGCCACTCCTCGGGCCTGTCCGTCCAGTCCTTCCTGCGCGGCATCCACCTCGTGGACTACACCCGCGACGCCCTCGCCGAGGTCACCCACCACGTGGTCACCCTCGCCGAGGCCGAGGACCTGCCCGCGCACGGCGCCGCCCTGAAGGCGCGCTTCGGCTGGAAGGTGCCCGGACAGTGAGCGCGCACCCCGCCCCCGGAAGCCCCGGCAACGACAAGGGCCCGGGCATCGGCATCGACGACCTGCCCGTGCGCGAGGAGCTGCGCGGCAAGTCCCCGTACGGGGCCCCGCAGCTCGACGTGCCCGTGCAGCTGAACACCAACGAGAACCCGTACCCGCTGCCCGAGCCGCTGGTGGCCCGGATCGCGGAGCGGGTCGCCGAGGCCGCCCGCGGGCTCAACCGCTACCCCGACCGGGACGCGGTCGAGCTGCGCACCCGGCTCGCCGAGTACCTGACCCGGACCGGCGGGCACCCGGTCGGCCTCGCGAACGTGTGGGCGGCCAACGGTTCCAACGAGGTCCTCCAGCAGCTGCTGCAGACCTTCGGCGGACCGGGCCGCACGGCGATCGGCTTCGAGCCCTCGTACTCGATGCACGGGCTCATCGCGCGCGGCACCGGCACCGGCTGGATCTCCGGGCCGCGCCGCGCGGACTTCACCATCGACCCGGTCACGGCCGTCGCCGCCGTGGCGGAGCACGCCCCCGAGGTCGTGTTCGTCACCTCGCCCAACAACCCCACCGGCACCGCCGTGGCGGCGGAGACGGTGCTCGCCCTGTACGAGGCCGCCCAGGCGGCCCGCGCCGATCGGGGCGGGGCGCTGGTGGTCGTGGACGAGGCGTACGTGGAGTTCAGCCACCGGGAGTCGCTGCTGCCCCTCATCGAGGGCCGCCCGAACCTGGTCGTCTCGCGGACCATGTCCAAGGCGTTCGGCGCCGCCGGGCTGCGGCTGGGCTACCTGGCCGCGCACCCGGCCGTGGTGGACGCCGTCCAGCTGGTGCGCCTGCCGTACCACCTGTCGGCCGTCACCCAGGCCACGGCCCTGGCCGCCCTGGAGTACACCGACACCCTGCTCGGCTACGTCGAGCAGCTGAAGACCGAGCGCGACCGGCTGGTGGACGAGCTGCGCGGCCTCGGCTACGAGGTCACCGACTCGGACGCGAACTTCGTGCAGTTCGGCCGGTTCGAGGACTCCCACGCCGTCTGGCGGCGGATCCTCGACCGGGGCGTCCTGGTCCGGGACAACGGAGTACCGGGATGGCTGCGGGTGACCGCGGGCACGCCGGCGGAGAACGACGCGTTCCTGGAAGCGGTTCGCGCACTGAAGAAGGAGCAGCAGGCATGAGCCGCATCGGACGGGTGGAACGCACCACCAAGGAGACCTCGGTCCTGGTCGAGATAGACCTCGACGGCACCGGCAAGGTGGACGTGTCCACCGGCGTGGGCTTCTACGACCACATGCTGGACCAGCTGGGTCGCCACGGCCTCTTCGACCTCACCGTCAAGACCGACGGCGACCTGCACATCGACACCCACCACACCATCGAGGACACCGCCCTCGCGCTGGGCGCCGCCTTCAAGCAGGCCCTCGGCGACAAGGTGGGCATCTACCGCTTCGGCAACTGCACCGTGCCCCTGGACGAGTCCCTCGCCCAGGTCACCGTGGACCTGTCCGGGCGCCCCTACCTGGTGCACACCGAGCCCGAGAACATGGCCCCCATGATCGGCTCCTACGACACCACGATGACCCGGCACATCTTCGAGTCCTTCGTGGCCCAGGCGCAGATCGCCCTGCACATCCACGTCCCGTACGGCCGCAACGCCCACCACATCGTCGAGTGCCAGTTCAAGGCCCTCGCCCGGGCGCTGCGCTACGCCGCCGAGCGGGACCCGCGCGCCGCGGGCATCCTTCCCTCCACGAAGGGCGCCCTCTGACGTGACCGGCCTGTCCACCATCCTGATCGTCGTCGGGCTCTTCCTCCTGGGCGGCGTGTACTCCTTCAAGAAGCAGAAGATGCCGCGGAGCGTCATCCTGCTCCTGGCCATCGGCTCGACCATGTGCCTGGCGGCCGGAATCCTGCGGATCCAAGGAATCTGGGAATGAGCGCAGTGAGCCCCACCAAGAAGGTCGTGGTCTTCGACTACGGCTTCGGCAACGTCCGTTCCGCCGAGCGGGCCCTGGCCCGGGTCGGCGCCGAGGTCGAGATCACCCGCGACTACGACAAGGCCATGGACGCCGACGGGCTGCTCGTCCCCGGCGTGGGCGCCTTCTCCGCGTGCATGCAGGGGCTCAAGGAGGCCCGCGGCGACTGGATCGTGGGCCGCCGGCTGTCCGGCGGCCGTCCCGTCATGGGCATCTGCGTGGGCATGCAGATCCTCTTCGAGCGCGGCATCGAGCACGGCCTGGAGACCGAGGGCCTGGACGAGTGGCCCGGCACGGTCGAGCCCCTGAAGGCGCCCGTGGTGCCCCACATGGGCTGGAACACCGTACGGGCCCCCGAGGACACCCAGGCCTTCGCCGGACTGGACGCGGACGCCCGCTTCTACTTCGTCCACTCCTACGCCGTCCGCGAGTGGACCCTCGAAGTCGGCAACCCGAACATCCGCGCCCCCAAGGTCACCTGGGCCACCCACGGCGAGCCGTTCGTCGCGGCCGTGGAGAACGGCGCCCTGTGGGCCACCCAGTTCCACCCTGAGAAGTCCGGCGACGCCGGGGCCCAGCTCCTCACCAACTGGATCGAGACCCTCTGATGCCTGCCCCGACCCTGGAACTGCTGCCCGCCGTCGACATCCGCGACGGCCAGGCCGTCCGCCTGGTGCACGGTGCCTCCGGCTCCGAGACCTCCTACGGCTCCCCGCTCCAGGCCGCCCTGTCCTGGCAGGCCGCGGGCGCCGAGTGGCTGCACCTGGTCGACCTCGACGCCGCCTTCGGCACCGGCGACAACCGCGGCCTGGTCGCGGAGATCACCGGCGCCATGGACATCAAGGTCGAGCTGTCCGGCGGCATCCGCGACGACGCCACCCTGGCCAAGGCCCTCGCCACCGGCTGCACCCGCGTCAACCTCGGCACCGCCGCCCTGGAGACCCCCGAGTGGGTGGCCAAGGTCATCGCCGAGCACGGGGACCGGATCGCCGTCGGCCTCGACGTGGTCGGCACCACCCTCAAGGGCCGCGGCTGGACCAGTGAGGGCGGCGACCTCTACGAGACCCTCGCCCGGCTCGACTCCGAGGGCTGCGCGCGCTACGTCGTCACCGACATCGGCAAGGACGGCACCCTCACCGGCCCCAACCTGGAGCTGCTGAAGAACGTCTGCGCCGCCACCGACAAGCCGGTCGTGGCCTCCGGCGGCGTCTCCTCCCTGGACGACCTGCGGGCGCTGTCCGGGCTGGTGCCCCTCGGCGTCGAGGGCGCCATCGTCGGCAAGGCCCTGTACGCGAAGGCGTTCACCCTGCCCGAGGCGCTGGAGGTCGTGCGCTGATGAGCGACGTACGCCGCATCTCCTCCGGCAGTCCCTGGGAAGACGTCATCGGCTACTCGCGGGCCGTGCGGCTGCCGAACGGGCTGGTCCTGGTCTCCGGCTGCACCGCCCCCGAGGGCGGCGGCCCCCACGAGCAGGCCCTCGGCGCCTTCGCGGTGGCCTTCAAGGCCCTCGAAGCCGCCGGTCTCGGCCCCGAGCACGTGGTCCGCACCCGCATGTACCTCAGCCACGCCCGCGACGTGGACGAGGTGGGCCGGGCCCACAAGGAGCTGTTCGACGCGGTCCGCCCCGCATCGTCCATGATCATCGTCTCCGGCTTCGTCGACCCCGCCATGGTCGTCGAGGTCGAGGTCGAGGCCTTCCGAGGAGATTCCGCATGACCCTGGCCGTACGGGTGATCCCCTGCCTGGACGTGGACAACGGCCGCGTGGTCAAGGGAGTCAACTTCCGCAACCTCCGCGACGCCGGCGACCCGGTCGAGATGGCCCGCCTCTACGACGCCGAGGGCGCCGACGAGCTGACCTTCCTCGACATCACCGCCTCCAGCGGCGACCGCGAGACCACCTACGACGTGGTGCGCCGCACCGCCGAGCAGGTGTTCATCCCGCTGACCGTCGGCGGCGGCGTCCGCACCGCGGAGGACGTGGACAAGCTGCTGCGCGCCGGCGCGGACAAGGTCGGCGTCAACACCGCCGCCATCGCCCGCCCCGAGCTCATCCGGGAGATCGCCGAGCGCTTCGGCCGGCAGGTGCTGGTGCTGTCCGTGGACGCCCGCCGCACCGAGTCCGGCTCCTTCGAGGTCACCACGCACGGCGGGCGCCGGGGCACCGGCATCGACGCCGTCGAGTGGGCCCACCGGGCCGCCGAGCTGGGCGCCGGGGAGATCCTGCTGAACTCCATGGACGCCGACGGCACCAAGGACGGCTACGACACGGAGATGATCGCGGCGGTCCGCCGCCACGTCACCGTGCCCGTGATCGCCTCCGGCGGCGCCGGCCGCGCCGCCGACTTCGCCCCGGCCGTGGCCGCCGGTGCCGACGCGGTCCTGGCCGCCTCGGTCTTCCACTTCGGCGACCTCCGCATCGGCGAGGTCAAGGAAGCCCTCCGCGAAGCCGGCCACCCGATCCGCTGACCCGGCCGACTAGCCTGGCTCGACCGCAACGGCTGGAACCGGATCGGCAACGAGGGCCGGGTCTCCTTCCT